>DATDLP010000512.1:0-9713 GCA_036519255.1 Croceibacterium sp. | reverse complement strand
GACGGCCGACAACAGCCCGCAATCGTTCGTTTTCGGCCGCAGCGCCGAGGAGCCGATTCCATACCTGTGGATCGGGACCCAGATTCCGTCCTATTGGGCTGACGGCTCGCGGCCGGGCCTGAACCAGATGCACGTGGCGTTTATTGCTGCCGACAAGGCCCAGGTCGACGCCTTCTACAAGGCTGCGCTGGCAGCCGGCGGCAGCGACAATGGTCCGCCCGGGCCACGCGAGGGTGCCGGAGACTACTACGGCGCTTTCGTGCTCGACCCGGATGGCAACAACATCGAGGCCTGCTGCCGTGGCGAGGCGGCGCGCTGACCGCCTACTTGTACAGCCCCTCGCGCAGGTTGATCTCGTGCTCCACCCACACCTTGAGCGCGAGCAGCATCCCGGTCCAGCCCTGGCAGTTGCCGTAACTGGCATCGAGCGCGCCCTGGTTCTGGCGCCAGCCTTCCTCGGCGATCTCGACCATCGTGCGGCCGTCCTCGAGCGCCTTGAAGGTCATCGTCACGGTGGTCTTGTAACCGGCGTTCGCCATCTCGTTGCGGTCGTCGACGTTGGGCGCCTCGCCCTCGGCCGCGTCCCACTCGAGCACGATGCGCTGGTCGGGCACGACCTCGATCACGTTGACCGGGAAGGCGCCGGGGTAATCGTGGAAGTCCCACATCACCGTCGCCCCGGTTTCGAGCCGCCCGCTGGCGCCGCCGGTGGTGAAGTAGCGCGACAGCTGCCCGGGATCGGCCACCGCCTCGAACACCTCGTGCACCGGCCTGGCGATCCGCGCCGCCACTCTGAATTTCAGGTCCATCGCGCGCTCCTTTCGCTTGTCTCGAAGGCAAATAGGTTATAAAAACATAACATGTCAACCGACAACGATCTCGACGCGGTGTTCAAGGCGCTGGCGAATCCGGTGCGCCGGGGGATTTGCGACCAGCTCAGGCTGCGCCCGCTGACCACCAAGCAGCTCGCCGCGTGCTTTCCGGAGCTCGACCGGTGCACCGTGATGCTGCACCTGGGGACGCTCGAGCGCGCCGGCCTCGTGGTCGCGGTGCGCAAGGGCCGCGAGCGATTCAACTACCTCGACGCGATGCCGATCCAGGCGATCCACGAGCGCTGGATCGGCCCGCACGCGGCGCAGGCCGCCGGGCGCCTTTCGCAACTCAAGCGCGAGCTGGAGGGGGTATCGGCAAGGCCGGAGCAGGCCGGGGCACTGCGCGGCACGTAGCCCCCTCCCCTTCAGGGGAGGGGGTTGGGGGCGGGGGACTCTGCCGGCCAGTGCTTCGCGAGGATGATCGGCCCCCTCTCCCCTGCGGGGAGAGGGCTAATGTGACCACGACCAAGATAGGCTTGCTTGCCACCCCCGCGGCCCGCCGCTAACCGCTGCGCCACGATGGATTACGTCTCCACCCGCGGCAGCGCCCCGGCGCTCGATTTCGAAGGCGTCACGCTGGCCGGGCTCGCGTCCGACGGCGGGCTCTACCTCCCGCGCGAGTGGCCGCGCTTCTCGGAAGACCAGATCGCGCAGCTGGCAGGGCTTCCCTATGCCGAGCTGTCCACCCGGATCATGCTGCCGTTCGTCGGCGAAAGCCTGAGCGAGGATCGCCTGCGCGAGCTGGCCGGCCAGGCGTACGGCCGCTTCGCCCACGCCGCGGTCACCCCGCTCAAGCAGCTCGACGAGCGCCAATGGCTGCTCGAGCTGTTCCACGGCCCGACGCTGGCCTTCAAGGACGTCGCGCTGCAACTGCTCGGCGGCCTGTTCGAGGAGTTCCTCGCGCGCGGCGACCGCCGCCTGACGATCGTCGGCGCCACCAGCGGCGACACCGGCTCTGCGGCGATCGACGCGATCGCCGGGCGCGACAACATCGACATCTTCATGCTCCACCCCAAGGGCCGGGTGAGCGACGTGCAGCGCCGGCAGATGACCACGGTCAAGTCGCCCAACGTCTACAACATCGCGATCGAGGGCAGCTTCGACGATGCCCAGGCGATGGTGAAGCGCATGTTCGGCGATACCGCGATGACCGGCCGGTTCGGCATCGGCGCGGTCAACTCGATCAACTGGGCGCGGCTGATGGCGCAGGTGGTGTACTACTTCGCCGCCGCGCTGCAGCTCGGCGCGCCGCACCGCAAGGTCGCCTTCTCGGTCCCGACCGGCAATTTCGGCGACGTCTTCGCCGGCTACGTCGCGGCCCGGATGGGCCTGCCGATCGAGCGGCTGATCGTCGCCACCAACGTCAACGACATCCTCCACCGCGCGCTCGCCAACGGCGACTACTCGACCGGCACGGTCACGCCGACTGCGGCTCCCTCGATGGACATCCAGGTCAGCTCGAACTTCGAGCGGCTGCTGTTCGACTGCGGCGGCCGCGACGGCAAGGCGCTCGCGGAGCAGATGGGCGGGTTCGAGGCGGCCAAGGCGATGCGGCTGACCAACGCCCAGCGCGAAGGCGCGGCGGCGCTGATCACGAGCGCGCGCGCCGACGCGACCGAGATGGCGCAGGCGATGGCCTGGGCCGCGGGCGAGTGCTGCGAAGTGATCGATCCGCACACCGCGATCGGTCTGCACGCGGCGCGTGCTGCGGACTTGCCGCGCGACGTGCCGATCGTCACCCTCGCCACCGCGCATCCGGCCAAATTCCCCGACGCGGTCGAGCGCGCCACCGGCCAGCGCCCGACGTTGCCCGCGCGCGTCGGAGATCTGTTCGACCGCGAGGAACGCTACGCCGAGCTGCCCGGGAGCTACGACGCGGTGGCTGCTTACGTCGCGGAGCACGCGACTCCGTCGGCGTGATGGGGCTGGCTCTCGCAGAGGCGCAGCGGCGCAGAGAAAAAGAGATTTCGCGCGCAAAATATCTCTGCGCCTCCGCGCCTATGCGAGGGCCAATCCGGCGACAGTGCAGCCGGCATGGCTGAGCTCGCGCTCCAACCCCTCGTCATTGAGGGCTCGGGCTGGGCCGACTACGGCCTGATCGACAGCGGCCACGGCCGCAAGCTCGAGCGCTACGGCCCGCACCGTTTCATTCGCCCCGAAGGCCAGGCGCTGTGGTCGCCACGGCTCGCCGAGTGGCCGGCCGAGGGCGAGTTCGTCCCCGGCTCCGACGAGGACGGCGGCGGCCGCTGGCAGTTCACCGGCGAGGTCCCCCGCGAGGGCTGGCCGCTCGCCTGGAACGAGGTCCGCTTCACCGCGCAGTGCACCCCGTTTCGCCATCTCGGTTTTTTCCCCGACATGGCGCCTGTATGGGACTGGATGCGCGGGCAGCTCGCCGGCAAGCCCGATGCCCAGACACTCAACCTGTTCGGCTACACCGGTGTCGGCACGCTCGCACTCTCCGAGTGTGGCCCGGTGACCCACGTCGACGCGAGCAAGAAATCGGTCGCCCAGGCGCGCGAGAACGCCACGCTGTCGGGCATGGCCGAACGCCCGATCCGCTGGCTCACCGACGACGCCGCCAAGTTCGCGGCGCGCGAGGTGCGCCGCGGCAAGCGCTACGACGGGATCATCCTCGATCCGCCCAAGTTCGGCCGCGGCCCCGAGGGCGAGGTCTGGCGGCTCGAGGACGGCCTGCCGCCGCTGATCGCCGATTGCCGCCGGCTGCTCGATAGCGACAGCCGCTTCCTGTTCCTCACCGTATACGCGGTGCGCATGAGCAGCCTCGCGCTGGCCGGGCTGCTGGCCGAGAACTTCGCCGGACTGCCCGGCACCATCGAGCACGGTGACCTCGCGGTGCGCGAGGAAGGGGAGGGTGCCGAAGATCTCGGCCGCCTGCTGCCGACCGCGATTTTCGCGCGGTGGCGCAACACCTGACCGGCGCCGCCGGGATCAGCCGAACAGGTAGCGCTTGGCGTCGGGATTCTCGCGCCGCCACATCACGTTGTCCATGAAGTAGTGGTGGACGTTGATCACGATCCACGCGGCGAACAGGAACAGCATGCTGCCGAACACCGCGTGATCGAACGGAATCAGGCTCGTCAGCAGGATCGGCAAGAAGGTGAACCCGGCGTAGCCGAGCGCGATGCCCGTCAGGATGAACAGCCCAAAATGCGCCGCCGCGTTGCTCCCGAACACGCGCCGGACGAGCGATCCGGCCGTGTCCGGCTCGGCGAGGCGCGCCTTTTCGTAGTTGGCCTCGAAGTGCCAGACGACGGCGAGGTACTGCATCGAATGCAGCACCGGCGCCGCGAGCACCCACAGCGGGCTCACCTTGACGAACAGCATCCACGGATAAAGGCTGACGAAATAGGCCAGCAGGCCGTTGACCGGCAGTTGCTGGCCCGCCTTCCAGCGCCGGAACAGCGTCCACGCGGTGAATGCACTGGTCGCGGCGGCCGCGGCCAGCGCGAGGTAGAGGATCGGGTCGGGCACGTCGAACGTGGCCCAGGCGATGCCGAGCAGGTCGCTCTCGCGCAGCGACGCGTTGATGACCGTCCACGAGGCGATCCACACCACGTAGCCGTTGACCAGCAGGAGCTTCTTTTCCTCGGCCGAGAAGAACCGCCGCTTGAGCGCCGCGTCGACCATCATCAGGCCGTAGCCTTGCTTGACGTAGTGCCAGCCGACGAAGAAGTTCATCGCGTTCACCGCCAGGCCGAGCGCGCGCAAGTTCTCCGCCGCGATGCACGCGGCAAGGAACCCGAACAGCGCGATCGGCACGACGATCCCTGCGAACAGATAGCGCGCCTGCATCGTGCGGCCGAGCGCAGGCGTGAACGCCTTCTCGCCGAAGTTGCGGTAGAAGATCTGGTACGAATGCGCGAAGTGCGGGTTGTTGATCACGTGCGCCAGCAACAGCGCCACCGCAAGCACGCTCGGCCCGTATTCGGCCGCGGGCAGCAGCAGTAACAGCGGCAGGACGATCAGCGAGGATCCGCCGAAGCACAGGAAATCCGCCACCGGCCCGATCAGGTACCGCTTGCCGGCGTTGTCGTGTGCGGTGGGCGCCGTAGCGGCGACGTCGACAAGTTGCGTGGCCATTGTTCCGCCTGCCTTCAGCAGCGGAGTAGCCAATCAGGGTTAACAAATTGCTCCGGTTTTACGGCGCCGGCGCATGGCCGAACGGCACCGGCGCGATGAACCAGCCCGCGCCGAACATCCCCTCCAGCGCCAGCGCTCCGTTGGGGTCGCGCAGGAAATCGAACAGCTCGTCGAAGTCGCTGCGCCGGTCGCCGGCGATGGCGATCACGCAGACGTCGAGATTGGCTTCCTCGCGCAAGGTCTGCTTGCGATCCTCGTCGTTGCGCACCAGCAGGAGCGGATCGCGCCCGGTGGGATCGAGGCCCGAGACCACCAGCGCATCGGCCACTTCGCGCACGTGATTCGCGTTGATCCGCGAGATCCACAGCACGATCACGCCGGCCTCGCGCAGGCGCGCGAGGCCTTCGGCGAGGCCGGGCGCGGGCGACCCTGCCATGCCGGGCGAGAACGCGGTCGGCCCGTCGTCGAGATCGACGATCACCGCCGGCTCGCGCTCGGGACAATCCCGCAGGCGCTGCGACAGGGTCGACGAACCGCTCTCGGACAGGAGCGCGGACTGGGTGAGCTCCGGACCGGCGGCACGCTGGAGCGCGTACCCGACGAACGGCTGCCATGGATCGCCCCCGATCCCGGGCGGTCCCGGCGCAGGAAGCTCGGTGAGCGAGGTCAGCTGGACCGGGGATACGCGGCCGTCTGCGCTGTTTCTCGTCTCGGGCACCGGTGTGGCGGCGCGCACGCGCACGCCCTTGGCCGCGATGCTCACCGCGCTGATCAGCGGCACCGCGACGGCGGCGGCGATGCACCCGCTGAGCGAAGGCAACAGCGCCACCGCGAGCAGGCCCGCCAACCGCAGCTCTTGGACGCTGCGCGGACGCGGCCCGAGCTGGAATGCCTTGTCGATCACCCCGCAAACCTTCCCGCGTGCGCCGGAGCGAGCCGGGCGTCCGATCTAGAAGCCGGTGCTCGCCGTCGCGTCGCAGTTCATCCGCATGAAGTCCATCGCATAGGCGACGCGCGTGGCCATGCTTTCCGAGGTCAGCAGGTAGTAGTCGATGATCGCGGCGTCGGAATAAGCGACCCGCACCTCGCTGCCGGTGCGCGAGACTTCGGCCACATGGGCGAAGTTGCGGGTGCCGTTGTTGGTCCCGTTCTCCCAGTCGTAGCTCGGCTCGTGATAGGCGGCGAAGGTGAACCCGCAGCTTCCGCTCGCCTGATAGTTCAGGATGTCGCCCCAGTTGTCCCACCCCTGCACGTCGCCGCCCGAGAGCCGCATCTGCGCGCTGGGCAGGACCGAGGTCAGGAAAGTCTGCGCGCCGTCGAGGGTCTGGCCGCCCTGCGCGCTGGCGGTCGAAGCCAGACCGGCGAGCAGGCCCGCCGCGATCAGTCGTGTTTTCATGTGTGCGATCCCTTTTCGTCCACCGGTCGGGTGACGCGAAGCCCTGAGGAAGACCCCCCTTTCCCCGTCGCAAGATTGCCCGACCGCGCACGATTCGTCCAGCGGGCGGCGCGCGATGGACTTTCGCGTCCCGCGCTGCCATCCGCGCCGAAACCCCCAAGGACTTCGCGCATGGCCGACAGCCTCATCCTCGAGCTCGCCGACTTCACCCACATGGTGCACACCGGGATCTTCTCGGAGGAAACCGGCCGCCCGCAACCGCTGCGCTTCTCGGTCGCGGTGCGGATGAAGCCGGTGCCGCACTACGATCCCGACACCTCGCTCGACGCGAGCAAGAACTACATGGACCTCAAGTTCGCCTGCTCCGAAGCGCTCGGCCAGGACACCCACTTCAAGCTGATCGAAGCGGTGGCCGATCACGTGTGCGAGACGCTGTTCCTGCAGGACACCCGGGTCGAGGCGGTGACGGTCAAGATCGTCAAGCTGGCGCTGAGCGAGGCGGACGAGAAGATCGGCATCACGCTGCATCGCGAGCGGCGCTGATGGCGTTGCTTCAGATCGACATACAGGGTCTTCCCACTACTCCCCTCGATGCCGCCGCGGAATTCTACGCCAGCGAGTTGCCCGAAATTCGTGACGACTCCGATATTCACGAGCAGCATGATCTGGTGATCGTATTTGACCCGGCCGGCGACGATCATCGCGCCTGGCGCCTGGCGGTAATTCAGGAACTGGCACGCGAAATGGCGCCGCGTCGGGTGAATGGGATCGTCGGAGCGGATGCGTTCGCAATTTCGGAAGCGATCGCCTATCTTGATGTCGCCCCGGGGGTTACCGGACAGCTGCTGTCGGTCCAAACCGGCTGATTTCTCGCTTTCCTACATCGCCGCGATCTGCTTCGGTCGCTCGATGACGTTGTCGCTCAGCCCCCTAAGGTGACGTTTTCCGCGTAAGGTGACACTTTGCCCGCGAAGTGTCACTGGCCCCCTGGACCCTGTCAATTGTGTCAACTTCTTCAGCCTGGCGGCGCTAAAGCTGAACGAATCGGTGCCCAAGCCAAATGCGTTTGAACTCGTCCCCTGTCGGAGCCACAATGCGGTCATGAGCTGCAGCAAGCCTCTCGTCGACGCGTTCAACCGCCGCGTGAGCTATTTGCGGCTGTCGGTGACCGACCGGTGCGATCTGCGCTGCTCTTACTGCATGCCCGAGCAGATGCAGTTCCTGCCGCGCAAGGACGTGCTCAGCCTCGAGGAGCTGCACAAGCTCGCGCTGGCGATGATCGACCGCGGGATCGGCAAGATCCGCCTGACCGGCGGCGAGCCGCTCGTGCGGCGCGATGTGATCGAGCTGGTCCGAGCGCTCGGCCGCAAGCTCGGTGACGGGCTCGAGGAGCTCACGCTCACCACCAACGGCACCCAGCTCGCGCAGTTCGCGGACGATCTCGCCGCGGCCGGGGTGAAGCGGATCAACGTCTCGCTCGACACGATGGATGCCGCGCTGTTCGAGACGCTCAGCCGCCGCGACCGGCTCGGCCAGGTGCTGCAGGGTATCGCCGCGGCGCACGAGGCCGGGCTCGCGGTCAAGATCAACACGGTGGCGCTCAAGGGCCTCAACGAGGCCGAGATTCCGTTCCTCGTCGAATGGGCCCACGCGCACGGCCACGACCTCACGCTGATCGAGGTCATGCCGCTCGGTGAGGTCGAGGGCGAGCGGGTCGATCACTACCTGCCGCTCACCGTGGTCAAGGACGCGCTCGACGAACGCTGGACGCTGGTCCCGAGCGATCACCGCAGCGGCGGCCCCGCGCGCTACTTCGACGTCGCGGAGACCGGTGGCCGGCTCGGACTGATCACGCCGCTGACCAACAACTTCTGCGCCACCTGCAACCGCGTGCGCGTGACCGCCACCGGCGAGCTCTATGCCTGCCTCGGCGGGGCCGAGAAGGTCGACTTGCGCGCCGCGCTGCGCTCCGACGCGCCCGACGAGAACCTCGCGCTTGCGCTCGACGAGGCGATGCGGATCAAGCCCGAGCGGCACCACTTCCGCATCGAACGCGGCGCCGGCCCGGCGCAGCCGCGCCACATGTCGCTCACCGGCGGCTGAGCGTGCCGGTCAAGCTCGTCTTCCTCGGCAAGCTGGCCGACCTCGCGGGCGTGCCCGAGCAGGACGTGCCCGGTCCCCTTGACTGGTCCGGCCTGCTGGCCGCGCTCCCCGGTCCGCTCGGCGCGGCGGTGCGAGGCGACAAGGTCAGGCTTGCGGTCAACGGCACGCTGCTCGCCGACAAGGCGGCGCTTGCCGCGCACGACGGCGACGAGATCGCGCTGCTGCCCCCGGTCAGCGGGGGCTGAGATCAAGGACGTCCGCATCCTGCACGGCGAGTTGACGCCCGGCAACGCGATGACCGCGTTCTCCGCCGCGCACCCCGAGGCTGGCGGGATCGTCTCGTTCGTCGGCAAGGTCCGCCCCGACGACGAGGTCGAGGCGCTCGAGCTCAAGCACTACGCCCCGCTCACGCTCAAGGGCATGGACGAGCTGGCCGACGCGGTGCTCGCGCGCTGGCCGCTCGACGGCGTGCTGCTGCACCACCGCACCGGCACGATGAAACCGGGCGATCCGATCGTGCTCGTCGCCGCCGCCGCGCGCCACCGGCGCGACGCGTTCGAGGCGGCCGACTTCGCGATGGACCACCTCAAGAGCGACGCCTGGTTCTGGAAGCGCGAGAAGCGCGCCGACGGCTGGCACTGGATCGAGCCGCGCAGCCAGGACCACGCTGACCTCGCACGCTGGAGCGAATGATTTCAGCGGTTTGACTGCCGTCAAAGCGCGCGGCGGCCGCTTGCGGTACTCCTGTTCCGACAGACAGGAGGGTCCCCATGGTTGAACGTCTCACCCGCCAGCAGATTGCCGAGCAGGCCATCATCCACGAAGCGCCGGTCGCGATCGCGCCGCACGTGGTCGACCGCACCTTCGAGATCCCCACCGGGCTCTACGTCGCGATGGCCGGGCTGTTCTTCGCCGCCACGATGACGATGGCCATAGGCTTCGCTGCGCCCATGCTGGTCGTGCCGACCGCGATCTTCGCGGTGTTCATCGGGATGTTCTTCGCGGTCCCGGCGGTGTGGGTGCGGATGAAGCCTGACACTCCGCAACGCGCGATGAACTGGGACCGTTTCCGCCGGTTCGGGATCATGACCCTCTACGGCCACTGCACGGCCGGCGCGGCGACGATCCAGCTGCTCATTCTCCCTGCGCTGATCCTGTGCTGGGCCATCGCCGTGGTGACGATCGCCGCGTTCGTGCGGTGACCGCGGGGGTCCCGGCAGGGCAGGGGAGCTATGCCGCTT
>DATDLP010000511.1:0-6288 GCA_036519255.1 Croceibacterium sp. | reverse complement strand
GTGCAGTTGTCGACGCCGGTGTTGCGCTCGTATTCGATGCCGCCGACGAGGTGGAGCGTGTCGCCGAGCGCGGTGCCGCCGGCGGCGCCGAACTGGGCATTGCTGCGCAGGCCTTCGAACTGCTTGTCGAACAGCAGGTTGACCACGCCCGACACGGCGTCGGAGCCGTACACCGCCGAGGCGCCGCCGGTGACCACCTCGACCCGCGAGAGCAGGATCGAGGGGAACATGTTGGTGTCGACGGTCGCCTCGGTGGTCGAGGGGACGAAGCGCTTGCCGTCGACCAGCGTCAGCGTGCGCACCGCGCCGAGGCCGCGCAAGTCGAGAATCCGGCCGCCGACGTAGCCGCCCTGCGCGCCGCCGAGGCCGCTCGACGCCGGAGTCTGCGTCGAGCGGAACGCGGGCAGCTCGTTGAGCGCGTCGCCGATGTTCGGGATCGCGCGCTCCTCGAGTCGCTCGGCGCCGATCGCCGTGACCGGAGTCGGGGCGTTGAACGCGCTGGCGATACGCGAGCCGGTCACGATGATCGGCTCCTCGGCGGGGGCCGCCTCCCCGGGGGGTTGGGGTTCGGGCGGCTGTTGTGCGTGGACCGGGGAAGCCGCGAGCATCGCCGCTAGCGCCAGCGTGCTGGCACCGATCGCGCTGCGACGGGGATTGCTTGGGTAGGCCATCCGTCTCTCCCAGTAGCCGGGCGCCCGATCGTGCGGGCGCCTCTATTTGGTAGAAACGTACCTATTCGTAGATTCGATTGCAATGATACCGAATCGATTTCGTCCACGGTGCGGCGCGGCCTGCCGTCCGCCGGGGGCGAAACGGGGGAAAAGAAATTTGCCGGGCGATGTCGATTCGGTCAGGCTTCGCTCGTCGTCCCGATGCCGGGCCGCTGCGGCCGGCGCAGACGAGGAGACGGACCATGCGGGTTATGGTGTTCGCCAAGGCGACCGAGGACAGCGAGAACGGCGTGCCGCCGACGCCCGAGGCGTGGGCGGCGATGGACAAGTTCACCGAAGAGCTGGTCGAGGCCGGCGTGCTGGTGGCGGGAGCCGGGCTCAAGCGCAGCACCGAAGCCAGGCGGATCGATATCGACGGGGCGCGGCGCACGGTGACCGACGGGCCGTTCGCCGAGACGCGCGAGCTGATCGCGGGCTTCTCGATCTGGGAGGTCAAGGACATGGACGAGGCGCTGGCCTGGGCCCAGCGGTGTCCGAACCCGATGGCCGGGCCGAGCGCGATCGAGCTGTGGCCGTTCCTCGAGGCGGAGGACCTGGCCGAATTCCTGACGCCCGAGGAACTCGCGTCGCCGCGTGAAGGCGAGCGCGGGAAGCTTGGGGCGGCGTGATCGCGGCGGTCCGGTCGCGGGGAGGCGCCGGGCGGTCAGTCGCCGGGCACTTCGCCGCGCCGCTGCGCTCGCGAGGCGGTGATGTAGTTGCGCAGCTGAACGTTGCCTTCGTGGCAGCCGTACTCGAAGAACGCGTAATCGTCGTTGCGCTGCCAATCGAGGCGGACCGTCCACGGGGCGGTGAAGATCGCCGGGTCGGTGTGGGTGACCTCGTAGACCATGGTGTCGGGGCCGGTCATCGTCAATCGCTCGACGATGCGCGCTTGCGCGCTGATCGGGGTGTCGTTCTCGGGCGGCGAGCCGGTGGTCACGATGTTGGTCGCCGAGGGACCGGGGCGGAAGTTGCTGCTCTCGATCACCAAGGTGTTGCCGTCTTCCCAGTGGGCGCGGCTTTCGCCCATCCAGTGGCCGATCTGCGCGGGCAGCGGCGGGCGGCCGTCGGTCGGGACCAGGCGGACCTCGTGGATCATCTCGAGCTGGATCGCGACGAGCCCGGGCGACTGGAAGATGCGGATGCCGTTGTTGTACTGCATCGGCAGCATCGAGGCGGGCATGCCGCGCGTGATGCAGCGGTCCCAGGTGTCGAAGTCGGTCGGGCTGTCGAACGCCTGCTCGCGGCGCCAGCTCGAATGCATCAGCGCGGAAAGGCGTTTGCCCTCCGCGGTCATCTCGGGGAGGCGGCCGTTGGCGGGGGCGACGAGCAGCGAGGTGCGGCGGCTCGGCTCGCCCATCTCGACCCAGTGGCCCTGGCCGAGGCGGCTGCCCTGGTCCTCGTTCTCGTAGCGCGCGGCGGCGGATTCGATCCGCTGCGCGCGCGCGGCGAACTCCTCGTCGGTCAGGAACGGGCGGTCGCCCTGCGCGGGATCGCGCTGCATCGGGGTGCCGTTGAGGTGGTCGATCGGCCAGGTGCCGCGCAAGTCGGGCTCGTTCCACGCGGTGAGCGCGGGGCGGTAGTCCTGCGGGATTGCCGGCAGGACCGTCGGGTCCTGCTGCGCGGCCGCAGGGACGGCCAGGACCAGCGCAGCGAGGGCGAGCTTGCGAATCATTGCTGCGGCCTCGCGCCGCGGCGGCCGACCTGGGCGAAGTAGTTGGTCACCCCGTCGGGGTCGTTGAGCCAGATCGTCACGAGGTCGAACCCGGCGAGGCGGTTGAGCGGGGTCTCGACCGCGATCCCGCCGCGGTGCTGGGCCTTGGCCTCGACCATCGGGGTGTCGCGCACCACGTACTGGATCCCGGCGCTGCCGTTGTCGCGCGCGGAACCGGCGGCGGCGTAAAGGTAGAGCGTGGTTTCGCCGTGGCGGAAGGGGTACTTGGTGACGCCGAGCAGCTTGTCCTGCACCGGCGCGAGCTCGTCGAGCCCGACGAACTCGCGGTAGAACGCGCGGCTCGCCTCGAGGTTGGAGACGCCGATGCCGACCCCGACGCCATCGTCCGAATGGTCCCTGGCGCCGGGCTTGATCACGAGCTGGATCGAAAATCCGCCGGGGTCGGCGACCAGCGCGGCCTCGGTGCCGTCGCCCTGGTCGGCGAAGCGCGGGGCGGGGAAGCCGGCGGCGGCGAAGCGGTCGAGCACGGCCTGCTTGTCGGGATAAGACAGCGCGAACAGGCGGATGCCGGTGCCGCCGGTGGCGCCGCCCGAGAGATCGTACTTGCGGTTGCCCTGCTGGCCCGCGGAGAGCTTGACCTGGCCGCTGCCGACCCCGGTGAGCAGCATCTGCTGGCTTTGCGTGAGCTGGATCGGGTTGAGCGAGCGCAGCGCGAGCGCCTCGGTGTAGAACTTGACCATCGCCGCGGTGGTCTCGCGCGGGAAGCGGCGGAACACGTTCATCGACGGCTGCGCGAACAGCTCGCGGGTGGAGCTGGCGAGCTGCTGCTCGGTGAGGTGACCGGGTTTGTAGGAAAGATCGGCATCGACCTGCATCAGCGCACCCTCGGGAGTGCTGGTGGTGGTCTGCGCGGCGGCGCAGGCGCCGAGCGCGAGCGCGGCGGCGGCGAGGAGCGTGGGGGCAAGGCGCATGGGAAGGTCTCCGGAAGGTCAGCGCGGCAGCGCGAAGACGTAGAGCGATTCGTTGTTGGCGGGGCGGCCGTCGGGCCCGCGGGGCGGCGGACCGCCGAGGCCGGCGCCGACCGCGACCACCGCGACGTACTGCCGGCCGTCGTTGCCCTGGTAGGTGATCGGCACGGTCATCGGCGCGTAGTCGAGCTGCTTCTGCCACAGGATCTTGCCGTTGGCGGCGTCGAACGCGCGGAACATGCGGTCGCCGGTGGCGCCGATGAACACGAGGCCGCCGGCGGTGACCGTCGGGCCGCCCGAGAAGTTGCTGCTGCCGGTGTCGCGCCTGCCGTCGGGCAGCTCGGGGGTGGTGCCGAGCGGGCTGGCCCAGGCGATCTCGCCGGTGTTGCCGTCGACCGCGATCAGGCGGCCCCACGGAGGGCGGATGCACGGCAGGTTGACCGTGCGGCCCTCGGCGGTCCTGAAGCTCGCGGCGAAGCCCGAATAGGCGCCGGGACCGATCAGGCTGCCGCGGTCGTAGAGCTGGGTCGAGGCCTGGGTGCCGCGGCCGTAGTCGCCGCCTTCCTTGCGCCGCTCGATCCAGCCGATGCTGCCGCTCTCGCTGGTGTTGAGGAAGATCAGCCCCTTGCGCGGGTCGGCCGCGCTGCCGCCCCAGTTCGAGCCGCCGTTGTGCGGCAGGTTGATCGAGGCGCGCGGGGGCTGGCCGTCCTCGTACAGGAAGAACGGGGTGAACGGGCCCGCGTTGAAGAACGTGCCGCCGTACGAGGCGAGCAGCGCGCGGCAGGCCGCGGCGTGCTCGGGCGTGGTGTCCTCGGCGGTGACGACGTCGTCGGGGGTCCAGCGCACGCGGTTGAGCGGCTCGGGCAGGACCGGGATCGGCTGGGTCGGCGAGTACCATTCGCCGGGGACGTCGGCGCGCGCGACGATCTGCTCGTTGACCCCGTGGACCGGCTCGCCGGTGCGGCGGTCGAGGATGTACATGAGGCCCGGCTTGCCCGTGAGCGCAAGCGCTGGGATGCGCTTGCCGTCCTTGGTCACGTCGAGGAGCACCGGCGGGGCGGGCAGGTCCCAGTCCCACAGGTCGTGGTGAATGGTCTGGAAGTGCCACTTGTACTTGCCGGTCTGCGCGTCGACCGCGACCAGCGAGTTGCCGAACAGGTTCGAACCGGGGCGGTCGCCGCCGTAGTAGTTCGGCGAAGGGCTGCCGATCGTCATGTACATGGTGTCGGTCGCCGGATCGGCGGTGGTGTACCAGATCCACATGTTGGTGCCCGAGCGGCCCTTCCAGCCGTCGTCGAGCCAGGTCTCGTGGCCGACCTCGCCGGGCTGCGGGACCGAGTTGAATTCCCACAGCTTGCGGCCGGAGACCGCGTCGTAGGCGCGGCTGTTGCCGGCGGGGCCGCGCGGCATCTCGGCGTTGCTGGCGCCGATCAGCATGACGTTCCTGTAAATGGACGGCGGGTAGGAATAGGGCGTGCCCTCGATCCTGATCGTGCCACCCTCGCCGAAGCTGGCGTCGACTGTCCCGTCGCGCGGTGAGAGCGCGGTGATCGCGCTGCCGGTGTTGTAGAAGATCCGCGGACCGACCGCGCCGTCGCCGGGCCAGTAGCTGACGCTGCGGCGGACCATCCCGCCGGTCACCGGATGGCGCCACAGCTCCCTGCCGGTGTGCGCCTCGAGCGCGACGATCGCGTTGCCGAGCGGCAGATACATCGTGCCGTCGATCACGATCGGCACGGTGCCGCCGAGCAGGCCGGCGCCGCCTTCGGGGCGCAGGCGGAAGGTCCACGCGGTGTCGAGCGACCCCACGTTGGCGGTGTTGATCTGATCGAGCGGCGAGAAGCGCGTGCCCGAGAGGTCGCGGGCGTAGCGCGGCCAATCGGCCGGATCGACCTGGTCCTGCTGCGCGAGTGCACCTGACGCAAGCAGGGCGGCGCCGAGCGCCAGAGCAGTTCCGAACTTCACCTTGGACCCTCTCCCGATCACCGGTTCCGGCCAGCGGGATTGCCCGTCTTGCCGGGTGCCCGCCTTGTTTTCCCCGGGGGCGGGGCGACCCGCGAATCCCGTTCAACCCAAAACCATTCAAATATGAATGATGCAATCATATGAAATTCGCAAGCTAAGAATATTTCTGGACATGGTTTAGAACTGAACTATCAATTTGCGACCCCCGAGTCGCGGGACGTGACGGGATGCGGCGGCAAGTGCGCCCGCATCGGCCTGCGAGCGTCCGCGAACACGGGATGGGGAGATTGAGGGGAGACCATCGTGAGGATGCATAAAGGCAGGATTTCCGTGCGCGCCGTGTTGCTGGCGGGCTGTCTGGGCAGCACCGTCCTGGCGGCGCCCGCGTGGGCGCAGGCGGCGGCCGAGCAGGAGGAGGCTGACCCCGTGGCGACGCCGGTTCCGGGCGAGGCGCCCAACGCCAGCGGCGGCCAGACGGGCAACAGCATCATCGTCACCGGATCGCGCATCGCACGCCGCGACTATGTCGCGACGAGCCCGATCGTGACGGTCGACGCCGACCTGATCGAGGAAAGCAGTCAGATCAACCTCGAGGCCAACCTCAACAAGCTGCCGCAGTTCACCCCGGCGCTGACCCAGTTCAACACCGGCGATTTCCAGGCCAACGCCAACAACACGATCGGAATCTCGACGGTCAGCCTGCGGCAGCTCGGCTCGAACCGCAACCTGGTGCTGATCGACGGGCGCCGCGGGATGCCGGTCAGCGGCACGGGCGTGGTCGATATCAACTCGATCCCGTCAGCCGCGGTGCAGCGGGTCGAGGTCATCACCGGCGGTGCGTCCTCGACTTACGGCGCGGACGCCGTCGGCGGCGTCGTCAACTTCATCCTCAAGGACAACTACGAGGGCGCTTCCGTCGACGTCCGCTTCGGCGACACGCAGCACGGCGGCGACCAGACGATCAACCTGT
>DATDLP010000510.1:0-11317 GCA_036519255.1 Croceibacterium sp. | reverse complement strand
AGCCGCGCGAGCACCGCGTCGGTCACGTTGCGGTTGTGCGGATCGATCGCGAATGCGCCCGAATGGCTGAAGATCACCGGCGCCCCTGCGATGTCCAGCGCGTCCAGCTGCGTCGCCTCGCTGGTGTGGCTCAGATCGACCAGCATGCCGATCCGCTGCATCTCGCGCACCACGTCGCGGCCGAAGTCGGTCAGCCCGTCGTGCTCGGCCTTGGCGGTCGCGCTGTCGGCCCAGGCGTTGTTGCGCGAATGATCGACCACCCCGCGCGCGCCCGAATGGCTGAAGATCACCGGCGCGCGCGCGACGTCGAGCGCGTCCATCATCGTCGCCTCGCTGACGTGCGAGAGATCGACCAGCATGCCGATCCGCTGCATCTCGCGCACCACGTCCTTGCCGAAGTCGGTCAGCCCGTCGTGCTGCGGATCGACCGAGGAGCTGTCGGCCCAGGCGGTGTTCTTGTTGTGCGTCAGCGTCATGTAGCGCGCGCCGAGATCGTACATCTGCCGCAGCACCGCGAGGCTGCCGGCGATCGAGTGGCCGCCCTCCATGCCGATCAGCGAGGCGATCTTGCCCTGGTCGAGCGCGCGCTGCACGTCGTCGGCGCTCAGCGCGAGCGCGAGCTTGTCGGGGTAGCGCGCGACCAGCCGCTTGGTCACGTCGATCTGCTCGATCGTCTCGACCGCCGCCTCGGCCTCGGTCTGCGCATTGCTCACGTAGACCGACCAGAACTGCGCTCCGACGTGCCCGCGCGCAAGCCGCGCGAAGTCGGTGTGCATCACGCGGCCCTGCTCGTCGGTCGGCCCGGTGTCGCTGGTGTCCTCGAAGTCGAACTCGGCGATCACGTTGCCGTACCGCTCGCGCAGCTGGATCGGCACGTCGTTGTGCCCGTCCCACACCGGCGCCGCGCGCAGCGCTGCCTCGGCCACCGCCTCGGGACTCTGCGCGGCGAGCGGGGCGGACAATGCCAGCAGGCCGAGACCGAATACGAGCTTGTTCATTGCGACCCTTTCACTGTGTCGGCCAAGGCCTTCGCCGCATCCGGGTTCCGGTGTTTCGCGCCGGCGATCATGAAGCAGAACACGTCCCCGTCCATACCCTCGCTGGCCGCCGGATCGCCAGCGTAAGGCAGATCCGCCGGCGCTTCGCCGCGTTTCCATGCGCGGCACAAGCCGGCGATGCGAGCCAGCTCCGCCGCCGGATAACCCGCTGCCTCGCCGTCCTGCGCATTCTTGCAGCGCATGTAGGCGAAGTCCGCCGTACGATCGGCGATCAGGGTGCGGCTCTCCTGCTCGCACCACACGATCGCCACGCCCGCCTCGCGGCACAAGTCGACGAATTGCGTACAGGCGAAGCTCTCGTGGCCGATCTCGAGCGCGTGGCGCAGCGGCAGCCCTTCGTGCTCCCTGGGCAGCAGCGCGAAGAACGCCGCCAGGTCATCGGCGTCGAACTTCTTGGTGCCCATCAGCTGCCACAGGATCGGGCCGAGCCGGTCGCCAAGTTCCTCGATGCCCTGCGCGAAGAACTTGCCGAGCGACTCCCCCGCGCTCGCCAGCACCTTGCGGTTGGTGACGTACGACGAACCCTTGAGCGCGAACACGAACCCCTCGGGCGTCGCCTCGCGCCACTTGCGGAAGCTCGCGGGCTTCTGCAGCGAATGGTAGGTGCCGTTGATCTCGATCGCTCCGAGCTGGCGCGAGGCCCATTCGAGCTCGCGCTTCTGCGCCAGCCCCTCGGGATAGAACACGCCCTTGCGCCACTCGGGATAGACCCAGCCGCCGATGCCGGTGCGAATCATCGATACTCTCCGCTGCCGGCGGAACCGATCGCTCGGCCGGACAATTTCTGCTTCGACCGGTGACAACAGGGGAACCCTCGCATGGCTGTCGAAGCGATCTGGAACGAGCAGGTCATCGCGCATAGCAACAGCACCGTGGTGGTCGAAGGCAACCACTATTTTCCGCGCGCCGACGTCGACACCTCGCTGCTTGCGCAGAGCGCGACCACCAGCGAATGCCCGTGGAAGGGCACCGCGCATTACTATACGCTCGAGCTCGACGGCGAGCGCAACGAGGACGCCGCCTGGTACTACCCCGATCCCAAGCAGGAGGCCGAGATCATTCGCGACCGCATAGCCTTCTGGAACGGCGTGAAAGTGGTCGCCGCTTGAGCCCGGCCAAGACGCTGATCGAGGAGCTACGGCTCTCGCCCCACCCGGAAGGCGGCTGGTTCCGCGAAACCTGGCGCGCGCCGGCCGAGGATGGCGAGCGCGGCTTCGCGACCGCGATCTACTTCCTGCTCGAGGCGCACCAGCGCTCGCACTGGCACAAGGTCGACGCGGCCGAGATCTGGCTGTGGCACGCGGGCGACCCGCTGCTGCTGTCGCTGAGCACAAGCCCGAAAGGCCCGGTGCGCGACGTGCGGCTGGGCCCCGACGTGATCGCCGGGGACCATCCGCACTACGTGATCGGGGCGCACGAATGGCAGGCCGCCTCGGCGCTGCCGGGAACGCACGGCTACACGCTGGTCTCGTGCGTCGTCGCGCCGGCGTTCCAGTTTGCGGGCTTCACGCTCGCCCCGCCTGACTGGCGACCGGGGAAGGAACAAGACATCGCAGCAAAGGGTTAGATCGTCGGACGAGCATCAGGAGACCCCCGCGTGAAAACCCTGGCCGACATTTCCGAGGCGATGAAGGACATCGATTTCTGCATGCTGGTGAGCCGGGCCGAGGACGGCTCGCTCGGCGGCCGGCCGATGAGCAACAACCGCGAGGTCGCGTACGAAGGGACCAGCTGGTTCTTCACCTGCGACCATCACCGCAGCGTCGCCGACGTCGCGCGCGATCCCTCGGTCGGCCTGAGCTACCAGGGAAAGGCCGGGTTGCTCGGCATCGTCGGCAAGCCCGGCATGTTCATCCACGTCGAAGGCGAGGCCAGGCTGGTGCGCGACAAGGCGAAGTTCGCCGAGCACTGGGAGAAGGGCCTCGACATGTGGTTCGAGCAGGGCATCGACACCCCCGGGCTGGTGCTGATCGAGGTCGCCGCGAAGCGCATCCACTACTGGGACGGCATGGAGGAAGGCGAGGTGCGGCTACCTGCGCCCGCAGAGGCCTAGCAGCCTTCAAATTACCGCTTGAAGTTGACGTTGCGTCAACTGTTACAAGCGCCGCATGCCCGATTCGCTCGACATTGCCGAAGTCGCCCGCCTGACCGGCCTGACCTCCCGCGCGCTGCGCTTCTACGAGGCGCGCGGGCTGGTCATGCCGCTGCGCACCGCCTCGGGCCGGCGTCACTACGGCCCGGCCGAACTCGAGCGGCTGCACCAGATCATGGCGATGAAGCGCGCCGGGCTGACGCTAGCGCAGATTCAGCGGCTCGCCGCCGGCCGCCGGCTTGACTTGCGCAACCTGCTCGAGGCGCAGATCGCCACGCTGACCGAGCACGAGCGCGCGATCGCCGGCGCCCGCGCGCTGCTCGAAGAGATCCTGTCCCGCATCGACCGTAGCGAGCCTATCGATGTCGCGACCTTCTGCTCGCTGATCCGACAAGGAGAAACGACGATGTCGCAAGACGCGATGAACGAGCTGATGGCGCAATACATGAGCGCCGAGCAGAAGGAGGCATTCGACCGCTCGGTGGCCGCGCTGCCGGCCGATTTCGACAACGACGCGCACAACGCGAAGTGGAAGGACCTGAGCGACCGCATCAAGGCCGCGCTGCCGCTCGACCCCGCGAGCCCGCGGGCGCAGGCCTTTCTCGACGAATGGGACGAGATGATTCGCCCGTTCCTCGCGGTTGCCTCGCCCGAGATGCTCGCGGGCGTGCGAAGCTTCCACGACAGCATCGAGCAATGGGACGGCGCGGTGGACTCGCCGTTCGACGCCGAGGTCTACCGCTTCCACCAGGACGCCGCCGAAGCGCGAGCGAAGGCGACTTAGCGATAGTAGGCCGCGACGAAAGGCTCGAGAAACTCGCGGTAGGGCTCCGCCGCGCCGATCCCCGCGCGGTTGATCGGCCGGCGGACCTGCGTCACGCTCGAGGTGGTCACCGCCCGCCGGTTCTCGTGCGGCGCGAAGACCTGGGGCTCCTCGGCGAGCCCGCAATGCGCGAGAAGGTGGCGGATCCACTGCTCCGGGGCCGTCACCAGCTCCTCGTAGGGGACGACCAGCAGCCGATCGCCGAGGATTGCCTGCCAGCGCGACAGCAATTCGTCCTCCAGGCGGAAATGGTAGGCGATGTCCTCGAGGTCGAAGCTCCACGGCGCCGCGCCCGCGAGCGAGGTGCGGAAGCATGACCACGCGCAATCGAGCGGATCGCGCCGCAGCCAGATCAACGGCGCTTCGGGCAGCAGGGCCGCCGCCAGCCCGAGCAGGCGGCTCGCGTCGAGCGTCTTGTCCACCACGCGGCCGGGTACCGGGAAGCGCTCGTCGAGCCAATGGCGCCAGAGCCGCGCCGCCGCCGGCGCGCCTCCGCCGTCGACATAGCTCCGGAGCGCAGGATAGGACCGCCCGCGGACGTCCTTGGCGAGCAGGCCCAGCCGGTAGATTTCCCCACCGCCGCTGACGGCGCTGTGGCTCGTGAGGATCTGCTCCACCAGCGTCGATCCGGATCGCGGCAGGCCGGTGACGAGAATGCCCCGGCCGGTCGGCTCGCTCTGCTGCCGCGCGAGCGCCGCGATGCCGTCGGCATCATATCCCCTCACTGCCTCGATCGCCTCGGCCCGATCCTGCTCGCGGCTGTAGGCGATGTGCGACTTCATCGCGCCGGCGCCGCGCGCGAAGGCGGCGAAGGCGCGCGAATGATCGCCGCGGTCGGCGTAAGCCTTGCCCAGCGCGTAGTAGTAGCTTCCGCGTTCGGCCGGCGGCGCCTGCTCCATGCTCCGCTCGCTGGCGATCACCAGTTCGGCCAGATCAGGTTCGCGGGCGAAGTCGACCACGAGGTCGAGCGAAAGCCATGGCGAGCCGACGCGCGGATGCAACCGGACCGCCTCCTCGAGGTGGCGACGGGCTTCGTCGGTCTCACCGAGATACAGCGCCGCGGTGCCTCGCAGGTAGGCGTACGAGACCGGCTTCGGCACTTGCGCGGGCCATTGCCGCAGCAGCGCCGCGACCTCGTCCCATGCGCCGATCTGAGCCAGGAGATCGACCGTTCCGAACGACGCCCGGACATCTCCGCCGCAGCTCTCGACGTATATCCCCGCGGCTGCGCGCGCGAGGCAGACCTCGCCGTTGACCGCTGCGATCATCGCCAGCTGCAGCCATTGGCCGCCGAGCGGCGCGCGCATCGCGATGAGCTGCCGCGCGGTGTCGACGATCGTGGCCCGGTCGTCCCGCCGGAGCGCCTGCCCGAACGTGTCGACGAGGGCGAGGACGGCGACAGTTTCGCGATCGGCGTCGCCGCTTTTTCCGGGGGGGATCGACACGTTGGTGAGGCCTCTCGTCCCTCCTTGGAGAGTCGATCGGCCCGGAGTTTTCAAACTCAAAAGTGTAGCAAGTTGTACCGCGACATTCCGGTACGGCAAAATGCCGGCGCGCCGGCCGCGCTCACTTCTCCTTGCCGGCGACCCCGTAGTTGATCGCCGCATTGCGGGTCTTCTGGAACTCGGGGACCGACAGCCCCTTCATCGACGCGTAGATGTCGATGTTGCCGACGCCGATCACCGCGCCGAGCTTCTCGAGCATGAAGAAGATCACCCCGTAGTGGATCATGCCGATCCAGTCGCGCTCGCGCACCAGCCGGCGCTCCTCGTCGTCGAGGCCGGCAGCGAGCATCGTCGCCTCCTCGTCCTCGCGGAAGCGCTTGCGGATGTCGGGCTGGGTCAGCGAGTGCAGGAAGTGGTTGAGGCGGAAGCCCTGCACGGAGCGTTCGATGGTGAAGGGATAGGTCCCCTCCATGTTCTCCGAGCCCTTGTAGTCCCACTCGATCCGCTCGCGCAGCGCCTCGTTGCTCTCGGCCGGCGGGGCAACGTCGCCCTTGTCGTTGAGGATCATCGTCGCGATCGGGCACATCGAGGGCAGGAAGTAGGTCTTGTGCGTGACCTCGACCTCTTCCGACAGCGCGCCGCGCATCATCAGCCACATGACCACCTCGGCGCCTTCCCAGCCGCCGAGCTCGGCGAGCCTGGCGATCGGGTAGTCGAGCAGCGTCTCGGGATGCTTCTCGAGGATCTCCATGAACTCGTGGTCCCAGGTCGGGTTGTTGAACCCGCAGCCCTCGCCGTGGACCTGGTGGCTGAGCCCGCCGGTGCCGGCGATCGCCACCTTGATGTCCGCCGGGTACGACTGGATCGCGCGGCGCAGCGACTTGCCGAACTTGTAGAACCGCCGGGCCGAGGGCAGCGGCACGGTCAGCACGCCGCACACGATCGGCAGCAGCTTGACCGCCCAGCCGTTCTCGGCGTCGTGGTCGACCATCACCGACAGCGGCGAGAACGCGCCGTGGTCGAGCCCCTTGCCCTGGAAGTAGCTGAGGTCGAACTCGTCGGCGACCATGACCTTGGCGACGTGCTCGGCGAACTTCGGATCGCCCATGATCGCCGGGATGTCGCGCGGCCCGCCGCCCTCGTCGGCCGGCTCGAACCGCTCGCCCACGCCCAGCGCGAAATGGCTGTAGTGGTCGAAGAACGAGGTCATGTGGTCGTTGTAGATGTAGACCAGCACGTCGGGCTGTTTCTCGCGGAACCACGCCTGCACCGGCTCGTATCCCTCGAAGATCGGCTTCCACACCGGGTCGTCGAACTTCTTCGCGTCCTTGGCGAAGGCGATGGTGGGGGTGTGCGACGTGGCGATGCCGCCGACGATCGTGGCCATGGGGCGTTCCTCTCGAATTCCGGGCACGCCGGGTGAGGGCGCGTTCGTTCGCCTGCCACATTGGCACGCGCGGCCGCTTTGCCACAAGTCAAATTACGGATGCGTGAAGAATTCACGTATCCGAAACAACGACGGGCGAAGCTGCCGTAGCCGCTCCGCCCGCCGCGAATTTCCTGGCGCGCTGACGCGCGCCGATGCCTCAGCTCAGGTGCTTGGACACCGCGGCGGTCATCTTGAACATCGAGATCTGGTCGTTGCCGATCACCGCGCCAAGCTTGGCGTCGGGATTGATCTGGCGCTTGTCGGTCTGGTCCTGCAGGCCGTTGGCCTTGATGTATTCCCACACCTTCGAGGTGACCTCGGCGCGGGTCAGCGGGCCCTTGCCCACGACGCCCTCGAGCTCCGACGAGAGGTTGACCGGCTTGGTCAGCGCATTGTTGGCGGCCATTGGTACGTTCCCTTTCCTTGCAGTCATGGCGCGGGGTCGTTCCCCGTCGCCCTCATCCCGGTCTGGCGCATCCGGTTGGGTGCCTGGGCACCGCGGCGGCAAGGATGCGCCTCCTTGAACAAGTGCGGGGCTGTGCCCGCTCGCCCCGAGGATGGCAAGGCCGCCCTCGGCGGATTCTGTCGAAGACTGGCCCTGTTTCGGCCCGGATCGTGGAAAACCGCGCCAGCTTGTTCCTACGGGTGCTGCTTGTCTCCGGCGATCGCCGGCTTTACGCTGTGCGGAGGGACGCAAGGTTTACGGCATTGACGGGATTTCTCTGTTCGATTCGCGGCAGGCGCCTCGCGCTTGCGGCTGGCTGCGTGGCGATGCTTTCCGCGTGTGGCGGCGGCGGGAGCAGTGGCGGTGGTGGCGGGCCGCTGACCGGCGGCTCACCGACTCCCTCGCCCACACCCACCGCGACCACCGCGGCCTGCTCGCTTCGTGCCCGGCAGGACTGGGTGCTCGCGCAACTGAACGAATGGTATCTGTTCCCCACGCTGCTGGCGCCCGCCACCAACCCCGCGAGCTACAGCAACATCGACGACTACATCGACGCGCTCGTTGCACCCGCGCGCGCGCAGAACCGCGACCGTTACTTCACCTACCTGACCTCGATCGCCGAGGAGAACGCCTACTACGAGCAGGGCGAGACCGCCGGCTTCGGCTTCCGCCTCGGCTACGACTACAGCGGCGGCCGGGTGTTCGTGATCGAAGCGTTCGAGGGCGCACCGGCGCTCGCCGCCGGCATCGACCGCGGGACCGAGCTGGTGCAGATCGGCGGCCAGACCGTCAGCGCCCTGATGGCCTCAGGCGGCCCCTCGGCAGTGATCCAGGCGCTCGGGCCCGATACCGCCGGCACGACCCGCTCGCTGGTCGTGCGCGAGTTGTCAGGCGTGCAGCGCACGGTCTCGCTGGCCAAGACCGCGTTCGACATCGATCCGGTGTCCGACCGCTACGGAGCCAAGGTGATCGCCGATGGCGCGCGCCGCGTCGGCTACCTCAACTTGCGCAACTTCATCATCACCGCCGACCCCAACCTGCGCGCGGCTTTCGCCAGCTTCAAGGCGCAAGGGGTGACCGAGCTGATCGTCGACTTGCGCTACAACGGCGGCGGGCTGATCTCGATCGCCGAGCTGTTCGGCGACCTGATGGGCGAGGGGCGCGCCGGGCAGATATTCTCCCACACCACCTTTCGCGCGTCGAAGGCGAGCGAGAACGAAAGCTACGCCTTCCGCGCCCGGCCGGAGGCGATTGCGCCCACGCGCGTCGCCTTCATCGGCACCGGGAGCACGGCTTCGGCCAGCGAGCTCGTGATCAACGGCATGGCGCCCTATCTGCGCAGCAACATGGCGCTGGTCGGGAGCAACACCTACGGCAAACCCGTCGGGCAGATCGGGCTCGACAAGCCCGAGTGCGACGACCGCCTGCGCGCCGTGGCCATCAAGACCGAGAACGCCGACCATCAGGGCGAATATTTCACCGGCCTCGCCTCGACCGTGCCCAACACCTGCCGCGCATCCGACGACATCGCGCATCAGCTCGGCGATCCGAACGAGGCGATGGTGCGCGTGGCGCTCGATTTCCTCGCCGGGCGCGCCTGCAGCCCGATCAGCGCGACCGCCACGGCCACGGCCAGCACCGCGCGCGTCGGCGTGGCGGCCGAACGCCGGCCGCTGATGCGCGAGGTTCCCGCCAGCACGATCGAGCGCGAGCTGCCCGGGGTTTACTAGGCACCGTCGAATTGCCGACCGGCGAGCGGCGCAAGTTCGATGTTTCAACCGCCACCGGCCGCCCCTATCGTTCATTCGTCAAACAGGGAGCGGACACGATGGGCAAGCCACGGCGGGTCGTCACGGGACACGATGCGAACGGGAAGTCGGTGGTGATCGACGATGGCCTGCCGCCGCAGGACCATCCGATGCAGGGTGCCGCGATCGGCGCCGACTTCTTCGAGATCTGGTCGACGCCCGAAGCGGTGCCCTCGCTCGCCTCGCTGCCCGAGGGCGAGCCGACCGCGCGCCCGTTCACGATCATGCCGCCGAGCGGCCACCTGATCCGGATCATCGACATCTACCCGCCGAGCATGGGCGGCCAGCGCACGGTGATGCACCGCACGCGCACGCTCGACTACGCGGTGGTGATCGAAGGCGAGATCGTGCTCGTGCTGAGCGACAGCGAGGTCGTGCTCGGCCCCGGCGAGGTGGCGGTCCAGCGCGGCACCGACCACGCGTGGGAGAACCGCACCGACACGGTCACGCGGATGGCGTTCTTCCACATCGCCGGGGAGTTCAGCGACGAGTTGCTCGCCAGGCTGCCCCAGCCGCTCGCGCTGATGGAGTAGCGGGCAATATGACCGACGCAGGCGGAGGTCCGATGCTGCAAAGCGCGCAGTTCGGCGGCGACGGCGGCGAGCCGTTCGACGATCGCATTCCCGAAGGCGCGCGGATCTGCGAGGTCGCGATCCGCCATGGCGACTACATCGACGGGATCCGCATGTCCTACGTCACAGCCGACGGCACCAGGGTCGATTGCCCCCATCGCGGCGGTCAGGGCGGCGACGAGACGATCGTCACGATCGATGCCGGGCAGACGCTGTGGCCAACCGATCTCCAGGCAGGCGACTACGTCGATGCGCTGGGCTTCAGCATCCTGCTCGTCGCTCCCACACGCGAACGCGGTCCCGACGACGTCGTGCGCTTCATCGACACGATGGGCGGGAACGGCGGAAAGCGCTATCTCGATCAGGATATCATCTATGTCGACTTCGCGGCTTTCCCCGACGGTGGCGGCGAGGTCGAGCTGTGCGGCATCTTCGGCCGCAGCGGTGACCTGCTCGATGCGATCGGCTTCTGGTACAGGGTGAGCGACGTGCCGCGCCCCCCGTTTCGCTGGCCGTGGGCGGAAACCGACGGCTAACGCGTGAGCCGGCGCTGGTTGGCTCGCACCCGACCGCCGTAATGGCGCAGCGCCCTGCGTGCCGCCGCTTCGGGCGTACGCTCCGCCCCGCCGGTCATCAGCAGCCAGCCGAACGCGGCGTTGGCCGCGAGCTTCTCCTCGACCATCAGCCGGGCCTCGCGGTCCGCCCCGGCGCCGCCGAGCGCGAGCGCCCAGCTGCGCAGCCACATCACCTGGGCCATTTCGAACCCGAGCAGCCAGGCGTCGAATCCGATGCCGAGCCAATTCGCCTGCCGTCTTGCCATCGCTTCCTCCTCATGTTGCACCGCACAAATGCGCGGAGGCGGAGAAGGTGCCGGCGGAAGATCGATCGCGGCGTCGCTCAGGAGAAGCGGAACGCCGAGACTGCGCCGCCCAGCACCATCTCGCCGTAGTCGTGCCTGCCGGGGGCGTCCGAGGCGCCCGCAGCCACCATCAGCGGCAGCAGATGCTCCTCGCGCGGGTGGCACAGTCGGGCCCACGGTGCCGCCGCCCATTGTGCCAGGTACGCGGCGCGCTCGGTCGGTTCGGCCGCGGCAGCCTCGACCAGCCAGCGGTCGAACGCTTGCGAAGGCTCAGCGACGCGCGGATCGCCCATCGCGCGCAAGTTGTGGAAGCTCATCCCCGAGCCGAGAAGCAGCACCCCCTCGTCGCGCAGCGGCGCCAGCGCCTCGCCCGCCGCGATGTGCAGCGCGGGGTCGAGCGAGGCGTGCAGCGCCATCTGCACCACTGGCACCACGGCCTCGGGGAATGCGACCTTGAGCGGCACGAACACTCCGTGGTCGAACCCACGCTCCGGGTCGATCGCTGCCGGCAGCCCAGCCGCGCGCAGCAGCTCGGCCCCGCGCTCGGCCAGCCATGGCGCGCCCCGCGCCGGCCAGGCCAGCTGGTAGGTCGCGGGCGGAAAGCCGTAGTAGTCGTAGATCAGCCCGGGGTGGCTCGCCGCACCGGTAAAGGTGAAGGCCGGCGCTTCCCAGTGGCCCGAGATCACCAGGATCGCCTTGGGCGGCTCGGGCAGGCTCGCGGCGAGGCCGCGCAGATAGGCTTCCATCCGCCCCCAGATCCCGCGCGGGTCGGGCATGAAGAAGCAC
>DATDLP010000509.1:0-3902 GCA_036519255.1 Croceibacterium sp. | reverse complement strand
CGCTGGCCGATCGCTGGATCGTCACCGACGACGGGCGCAGCTTCATCTTCCGCCTGCGCGACGGGAGCTGGCCCGACGGCCGCGAGCTGACCGCCGAGAGCGCGCGCACGGCGCTCGTCGAGGCCATCCGCGCGCTGCGCGGCACCTCGCTCGGGCTCGACCTCGCGCCGATCGCGGAAGTGCGCGCGATGGCCGGGCGCGTCGTCGAAATTCGGCTTTCGAGCCCGGTGCCGATGCTGCTGCAGCTGCTGGCCCAGCCCGAGCTCGCGCTTGCCAGGGGCGACGGGGCCAGCGGCGACATGCTGCTCGTGCGCCCTTCGGCCGGCTGCGTGCAGCAGCCGCTCAGGACTGGCTGCAGCGGCGCGCTGCTGACGATGAAGCCGCCTGCCGCGCGCGGCATTCCCGAAGAGCCGGACTGGGAAGAGTACGTCCGTGCGATCGCGGTCCGCGCCGCGAGCGCCGAACAGGCGATCGGGCAGTTCGACGAGGGTGAGGTCGACCTCGTGCTCGGGGGCAGGATCGGTGCGCTGCCGCTGGTCGACACCGGCCCGCTGTCGCGCGGCACGGTCCGGCTCGATCCTGCGCTCGGTTTGTTCGGCCTGCATGTGCGGCGGCCGGCTGGTCTGCTCGCCACCGCGCAGGGACGCGAGGCGCTGGCGATGGCGCTCGACCGGCCGCGGCTGATCGCGCCGTTCAACATCGACGGTTGGGTGCCGACCACCCGTGTCGTCGCGCCAGGGCTGCCCGGCGATCCGGGGTTCGTCGGCGAGCGCTGGACCGATCGGACGATCGAAGACCTGCGTGCGATCGCCGCACGGCGGGTCGCCGACTGGCGCCGGGCCAACGGCGGCAGCGAGGCGCGGCTGACCGTCGCGCTCGGCGAAGGGCTGGGGCTCGACCTGCTGTTTCGCGAGTTCGCGGCGCAGCTGGCGACGATCGGCGTGAGGCTCGAGCGGGTGCGCGAGGGGGCCTCGTCCGATCTGGTGCTGGTCGACCGTGTCGCGCGCTACGCCGAGCCGCGCTGGTTTCTCAACCAGTTCAACTGCTCGCTGCGCCACGGGATGTGCGACAGCGACGCCGATTTCCTCGCGCTGCAGGCGATGGCCGAGATCGATCCGGTGGCGCGCGCCACGCTGGTCGCCGAAGCCGAAGCCGCGCTTAGCCTGGCCAACGTTTACATCCCGTTCGGCTCGCCGCTGCGCTTCTCGCTCGTGCGCGGCGACGTCGAGGCGTTCGCCGCCAACCCGTGGGCGTTCCATCCCTTGCCGCCCCTCGCGGTGATCCCCAGATAGTTGCGACGAGAGGAGCCGTCCGATGGACCACCTGCAGCGCCCCCGCCCGATCGGCTTCCCGACCGGAACTGATCCGGCCGCGGTGCGCCGCCGGATCGAGGCGATGGAGCACGTGCTCGAGCGCAGCTTCGTCATCCCCGGAATCAACCGTGCTGTCGGGCTCGATGCGGTCGTCGGGCTCGTGCCGGTGCTCGGTGACGTGCTCACCGCGGCGATGGGCGCCTACATCGTGTGGGAAGCGAACAACCTCGGCCTGCCGAAGTGGAAGCTGTGGCGCATGGCGGGCAACGTGCTGTTCGACAGCGCGATCGGCGCGATCCCGCTCGCGGGCGATCTGTTCGACCTGCTGTTCCGCTCGAACACGCGCAACCTCAGGATCGTCAAGCGCCACCTCGACAAGCACCACCCGCTGATCGAGCAATAAGCGGCGCGGCCGCGACTATTCCGCAGCTAATCCCACTGCGACCGGTGACTCGTCGCGCCACAACTGGCTAATCCGCGGCTCGATGTCCGGCGCACCCACTCCGATGATGGCGCAGTACCTCGCGCTCAAGCGCGAGGCCGGCGATTGCCTGCTGTTCTACCGCATGGGCGATTTCTTCGAGCTGTTCTTCGACGATGCGAAGACCGCCAGCGCGGTGCTCGACATCGCGCTGACCAGCCGCGGCGAGCATCTCGGCACGCCGATCCCGATGTGCGGCGTGCCGGTGCATTCGGCCGAAGGCTATCTCGCTCGGCTGATCAAGGCCGGTTGCCGGGTGGCGATCGCCGAGCAGGTCGAAAGCCCCGAGGAAGCGAAGCGCCGCGGCGGCTCGAAGGCGCTCGTGGCGCGCGACATCGTGCGTTTCGTCACTGCCGGCACCCTGACCGAGGAAGCGTTGCTCGAGCCGCGCCGGGCCAACGTGCTCGCGGCGGTGTGCGAGGTACGCGGCGCTTACGGCGTGGCGGCGTGCGACATCTCGACCGGGCGCATGGAGCTCGAGGATTGCGCGCCGGGCCAGCTCGGCGCGGCGCTCGCGCGGCTCGGGGCCAGCGAGCTGGTCGCGCCCGACGAACAGGCCCCCTCCATCCGGTTCGCGGACACCTCCCCAGTAAACGGGGGAGGATTTGCGTCGTCCGATCCTCCCCCGTTTACTGGGGAGGTGTCGCCGAAGGCGACGGAGGGGGCCCGTTCGCCTCTCCCCGAGGACACTATCCTTCGCCCCCGTGCCGACTTCGCCTCCGATGCCGGCGAGGCGCGCCTCAAAGCGGTCCACGGCGTGGCGACGCTCGACGGGTTCGGCACCTTCACCCGCGCAATGCTCGCGGCCGCCGGAGGGCTGCTGGCCTATCTCGATCACGCCGGCCGCGGGCGATTGCCGCTGCTGCTGCCGCCGGTCGCGCGCGCCGAGGGCGGCACGCTGGCGATGGACGAGGCGACGCGCGCGAGCCTCGAGATCATCGAGGCGCAAGGCGGCGGGCGCGCCGGCAGCCTGCTCGCGGCGGTCGACCGCTGCGTCACCGGCGCCGGCGCGCGCCAACTGGCCGAGGACCTTGCAGCGCCACTCGCAGCGAAGGCGGAAATCGAGGCCCGGCTCAACCTGGTTCACTGGCTGCACGACGATCCGTTGTTGCGCGCCGACGTGCGCGACATCCTGCGCGCGCTGCCCGACATCGGCCGCGCGCTCGGCCGGCTCGTCGCCGGGCGCGGCTCGCCGCGAGATCTCGGGCAAATCCGTGACGGCCTCACCGAAGCGCGCCGGCTCCACGACCGCCTGCACGGCCGGCCCGATCAGCCCGCTCTGCTCAAGGCGCTGCTGCCGAGGCTCGCGGGCCACGGCGCGCTGACCGACCACCTTGCGCGCGCGCTCGTGCCGACTCCGCCGACCGAGCGCTCTGCCGGCGGGTTCGTCGCCGAGGGCTACGACGCCGCGCTCGACGAGCTGCGGCTGGTAGCAAGCAACTCGCGCCGCGCGATCGCGGCGCTCGAGGCCGGCTACCGCGCCCAGACCGGCATCGCCGCGCTCAAGATCCGCCACAACGGCGTGCTCGGCTATTTCATCGAGGTCCCGGCGGGCCGCGCCGACGCGCTGATGGCGCCCGACAGCGGCTTCACCCACCGTCAGACGATGGCCGGGGCGGTGCGCTTCAATTCGCTCCACCTGCACGAGGAAGCGAGCCGCATCGCCGAGGCAGGCGGCCACGCGTTGGCCGCCGAGGAGGCGCATTTCGAAACGCTGGTGGCCGAAGTCGCCGCATCGCGCGAGCGCATCGCTGCGACCGCCGCCGCGCTCGCCCGGATCGACGTTGCCGCCGGGCAGGCCGAACGCGCGGCGGAAGGCGGCTGGAGCCGGCCCGAGATCGTCGAGCGCGCCTGTCTCGAGGTCGAGGGCGGGCGCCACCCGGTGGTCGAGGCGGCGCTCGCGCGCTCCGGCGAGCGCTTCGTCTCGAACGACTGCCGGCTCGGCCCGCACGACCGGCGGTGGCGGGTCGGCGGGCCCAACATGGGCGGCAAGTCGACCTTCCTGCGCCAGAACGCGCTGATCGTGCTGCTCGCGCAGGCCTGGGCGGTGGCCGAGGCGATCCACGAGACCAATCGCTGCCGTTGCCTGTTCGCCACGCATTATCATG
>DATDLP010000508.1:0-2781 GCA_036519255.1 Croceibacterium sp. | reverse complement strand
CGCGCGGGCCCGACGGCCGGGACCTGCACGACAGGATGTGGATCGAGAGCGCGATCGCCCGCCTCAAGCCGGCCTATCGCGACACGGTGATCCTCGTCGCGGGGCAACAGCTCACGCACGCGGAAGCGGCGGAGATTCTCGGGGTCACCGAATCGACGGTCTCATGGCGCATGCACGAGGTTCGCCGGATCCTCGCGCCCGACACGTCGGCCGTGCCGTAAAGGTCGCCGCGCCCCTCCCGAAAAAAATTTCGCCGGGTCCCCAAGGAAATCCGGCGCAGGCCCGTCTCAGGTCCCATGCGCGGGACGATCCGGCGCTGTTGCCAAGGGGATATCGCATGACTCACATCCGCTCGAAGGCCGCCGCCGCACTGGTCGCCGCCCTGCTCGCCTCGTGCACCGGCATCGCCGAGCGCCAGACCAGCCGCCCGGCGGAGATGCCGCCGCAGGTGGCGCAAGACGCCCTCGCTTCGACGCCGCCGCCGACCAACGAAAGCGTCGTCGCGGTCACCAGCGTGCCCGAGGCCAGCGCGACGCCCACGAGAACGGAAGAAGCCATCGTTGTCACGGGATCACGCGTCGCGAGGTCGGACTACGAGGCGAATACACCCGTCGTGACCGTCGATTCCGCCTATCTGGCTGCGGCTCCACAGGTGGCCGCGGCACGGATGGCGCCGCTTCCCGACCGGCAGATCGCCCCGCTCCCCTACAGGATCACCGGCCGCGACCAGTTCACCCCGGTCGACCAGAATCCGTTCCGGGTGGTCGCCGAAGAGCCTGTCTCCACCTTCTCGATCGACGTCGACACCGCCTCGTATAGTTGGGTCCGCGCCTCGCTGAACCGCAACGTCCTGCCGCAGCCCGACGCGGTGCGGACCGAGGAGATGGTCAACTATTTCCCCTACGACTACACGGCGCCGCGCTCGGTGGAGCAGCCGTTCAGCACCAGTATCGACGTGTTCCCGAGCCCGTGGACCGAAGGACGCACGCTCGTGCGCGTGGGCATCCGCGGCTACGACGTCGCGGCCGACACGCGGCCGCGCGCCAACCTCGTGTTCCTGATCGACACCTCTGGCTCGATGCAGGGCCCCGAGCGGCTCGGCCTCGTCAAGCAGTCGCTCGCGATGCTGCTCGAGCGGCTCGGCGAGAACGATCGCGTCTCGATCGTCACGTATGCCGGAAGTGCCGGCACCGCGCTCGAGCCGACCCCGGCGAGCGACAAGCGGCGCATCCTCTCGGTGATCGAGAACCTCGGCGCCGGCGGCAGCACGGCCGGGGCCGAGGGCATCCGCCAGGCTTACGCGCTGGCCGAGCGCAGCTTCGATGCCGCAGGGGTCAACCGCGTGATCCTCGCCACCGACGGCGACTTCAACGTCGGCATCACCAGCCAGGACGAGCTCAAGGGTTACATCGAGCGCCAGCGCGAGAAGGGCGTGTTCCTCTCGGTGCTGGGCTTCGGCATGGGCAACTACAACGACGCGCTGATGCAGACGTTGGCGCAGAACGGCAACGGCACCGCCGCCTACATCGACAGCCTGTCCGAAGCGCGCAAGACGCTGGTCGAAGAGGCCGGCTCGACGCTGTTCACGATCGCCAAGGACGTCAAGATCCAGATCGAGTTCAATCCCGCGACGGTCGCCGAGTACCGCCTCGTCGGCTACGAGACGCGCATGCTCGCGCGCGAGGACTTCGACAACGACAAGGTCGATGCCGGCGACGTCGGCGCGGGCAAGACCGTCACCGCGCTGTACGAGATCGTCCCAGTCGGCGGCCCGCGCGCGATCGGCGATCTGCGCTACTCGCGCCCGCTGGCCCGCCAGGACACCGGCAACAGCAGCGAGTACGGCTTCGTCAAGATCCGCTACAAGCAGCCCAACTCCGACCGCAGCCAGCTGATCAGCACCGCGATCGACCGGGCCTCGGAAGTGGGCACGTTTGCCGCCGCGCCGCGCGACGCGCGCTTCGCCGCCGGTGTCGCCTCGTTCGCCGAGCTGTTGCGCGGCGGGCGCTACAGCGGCGCGATGACGTACGACGACGTGCTGCAGATGGTCAGCGCTGCGCGCGGCGAGGACGAGTTCGGCTATCGCTCCGAGTTCGTCCAGCTGGTGCGCGCCGCGAGGACCGCGTCGGGTCTGGCGCGGCTCGGCGAGTGAGCCCGTCCCCTGCATTCGACCAGCCCCCTCTTGGGGTGTAAGGCCGATCGGGATAGTCTCGTAACGCCTCGCCTCGTGCACCGCCGGCCATCGGTGGGGCGCGAGGCGGGGCCGACACTCCGGCAGGCAAATGGCGATCGACAACGACCTCTCGGCCCTGTTGCCCGACCCACCGCCGCCCCGCCCGGCGCGGCGCGAGGCTGCCGTCGAGGAAGCCTTGCGCCGGTTCGACGGCCACGGGCCCACGGCACCGGAGCGTCCAGTCGGCGCCCGTCCGGCGTCCGGCCACGCGGGATGGGGCCGGCCGCAGATCGCCGCGCTCGCTAGCGTGGCTCTGGTGGTCGTGGTCAGCGTGCCGATCTGGTGGACCGAGCGGGATCGGCTCGATCCCGCCGATCCGCGGATCGCGCCGCCGACCGTGGTTCAGGACCAGCCGGCGGCCGCCCCTACGCCCGGTGTGGTGGCTTCGCAGCAACCGGCGGAGCCAGTTCCCACCGCGACCGGGCGGCCGGCTCCGGCCCTGTCGGCGCCGGACGCTGTGCAGCCTCCCCCTCCGCCGATGGCGATGAGCGACGCGGGTCCACCCGCGTCTTCCGCCGATAGCCTCGCGGCGTCCAGCCCACGCCAGG
>DATDLP010000507.1:0-6732 GCA_036519255.1 Croceibacterium sp. | reverse complement strand
AGGAAGCCGAGCTGACGCTGGCCGACCTTGCGAACGGCTTCCTGATAGGCAACGCCCTGCGCGGCCTGATCGCAGCGAGACTGACCGCATGAGCCAAGAGCATCTGAGCCTCGCGCTGCGGCGCATCGCCGCCTCGGGCACCACCGCGATGACCGACCGCGCGACCGCGCTGCGCGAGGAAGGGCGCGATATCATTTCGCTCTCCGTCGGCGAGCCCGACTTCGCGACCCCGCCGCACGTGCTCGATGCGGCGAAGACGGCGCTCGATGGCGGGGCGACGAAGTACACCCCGGTCACCGGCACCATGGCGCTCAAGCGGGCCGCCGCGCTGCACTTCAAGCGAGACCTGGGGATCGAGACGCGGCCGGAGGACGTGATCGTCACCGCGGGCGGCAAGCAGGCGATCTTCGAGGCGCTCGCGGCCACGGTCAGCGAGGGCGACGAGGTGATCGTGCCGAGCCCGTGGTGGGTCAGCTACCCGCAGATGGTGCGGTTCATGGGCGGCAAGGTCGTGCCGCTGGTGACCCACCCGCACCACGGCTTCCGCTTCGAGCCGAGCGATTTCGAGGCGCTGATCACTCCGCGCACCAACTGGCTGCTGCTCAACAGCCCGGGCAATCCCACCGGTGCGGTCTATCCGGCCGAGCTGCTGCGCGGGATCGCCGACGTGCTGCGCCGCCACCCGCAAGTGCTCGTGCTGTCCGACGATATCTACGCGCCGCTCATCTACACCGGGCAGCCGCACGCTTCACTCGCCGCGCTTTACCCCGATCTCGCCGACCGCGTGTGCACCGTCTCGGGCGTGTCCAAGAGCCACGCGATGACAGGGTTCCGCATCGGCGTCGCCACCGGCCCGGCGTGGCTGATCGAGGCAATGGGGCGGCTGCAGTCGAACTCGAGCGGCAACCCGGCCGCGGTCAGCCAGGCTGCGGCGGTCGCGGCGTTCGAAGGCCCGCAGGACTTCCTCGACGAATGGCGCGAGCGTTTCCGTGCGCGGCGCGACCTCGTGGTGGAGGCGGTGCGGGCGATCCCCGGCCTGTCGACCCCGGTGCCCGACGGCGCGTTCTACTGCTTCGTCGACGCCACCCCGCTGATGCCGCGCTTCGGCGGCGACGATAGCAAGCTCGCGCTGCATCTGCTCGAGCACGGCGTGGCAGTGGTCGCCGCGAGCGCGTTCGGCGGCAGGAACGGCTTCCGCATCAGCTTCGCCGCCGACGAGGCGGTGCTCGAGGAAGCGATGCGGCGAATCGCCGGGGCGCTGCGCGAATGACTGCCCCCGTCTATTATGGAAGCCTCGTCGCCATCTCTATTGCGGCGCCGATTTTGGCCTCGTGCTTTCGGAGCATAAGGTGGCGCTACAAGCTGCCGCTTTGCCTGCTTCTGGCCAATATCTTACCCTTCTTGGCCATCACACCGTCCTTCCCCACCCCCGGCGCCGCCGGAGGCTTTGCGATTGCAATGATGTTCGGATTGGTGATCAGCACGCTCATCGTCCTGCCCCTGTCGATGTTCATGAAAGATCGCGCAAGTCAGTGATCACGCCAGCCATTCTCTTCGAGGACGGTGAAGCCCTCATCATCGACAAGCCCGGCGGGCTGCCGATGGACCGGCCGCGCGCGGGCGGGCCGTCGCTCGAGGATCATCTTGACGGCCTGCGGCTCGGCTTCCAGCGGCCGCCGGTGCCGGTCCACCGGCTCGACGCCGACACCTCCGGCTGCCTGCTTCTCGCGCGCAATCCCAAGGCGCTCAAGCGATTTGCCGCCGCGTTCGAGGCGCGCGAGGTGAGCAAGCGCTACCTCGGGATCCTCGCGGGAATCCCCGAAGCCAAGGAAGGCACGGTCGAGCTGGCGCTGTCCAAGATCAGCAGCGCGGCCGAGGGCTGGCGCATGATCCCTGCCAAGAAGGGCAAGCCGGCGCTGACCGAATGGCGCGTGGTGGCCGAAAGCGGCGGGCGGGCGCTGGTCGAGTTCCGCCCCGTCACCGGCCGCACCCACCAGCTGCGCGTCCATTCAGCTTCGGGCATCGGCATCCCGCTGCTCGGCGATCCGGTCTACGGCGACGGGAAAGGCGCCTGGCGCACCATGCTCCATGCCGTGGCGCTCGAAGTGCAGCGCGAAGGCAAGCCGCCGGTCGTCGCTGCAGCGCCGTGGCCCACCGAGTTCGCCACGCTCGGCTTCAGCGATGCCGGCTGACGAGGATTCGGTCGTCGCGCGCGCCGTCGATCTCGTCGAGGAGAGCTTCATCGCCGCCTCGGGCCCCGGCGGGCAGAACGTCAACAAGGTCGCGACCGCAGTGCAGCTGCGGCTCGACGTGTTCGCGTTGCGGCTCGATCCGGCGGTGTTCCACCGTCTCAAGGGGCTCGCCGGCAGCCGGATGACCGCCAAAGGCGAGATCCTGATCGCCGCGCGCCGCTTCCGCACCCAGGAGTTGAACCGCGAGGACGCCCGCGCGCGGCTGGTCGAGCTGATCGAGCAGGCGCTGGTCGAGCCGAAGAAGCGCGCCAAGAGCCGGGTCAACCGGGTGGGCAAGGAGCAGCGCATCAAGGTCAAGAAGGCGCGCGGCACGGTCAAGGCCAATCGCGGCAAGGTCGAGTGGTAGGCCCCGTCGTCCCGGCGCAAGCCGGGATCTCGTGCAAGCCGGCGCGAGGTCCCGGCGTGCGCCGGGATGACGGGTGCAGCTTGACTTTTCGACTCTCCCGACGCAAAGGCCCCGCCGGATGGGCGGCGCCGTGCGCGTCGCCCCTGTTGTTTCGGGCCACCAGACGCGTTTTGGGCGCCCACTGACGAAATTCTGGGAATCAGACCATGGCGAAGCCCGCAACGATCAAGATCCGGCTGAACTCGACCGCCGACACCGGCTTCTTCTACGTGACCAAGAAGAACCCGCGCAACACCACCGAGAAGATGTCGTTCCGCAAGTACGACCCGGTGGCGAAGAAGCACGTCGAGTTCAAGGAAGGCAAGATCAAGTAAGGTGAACCGCCGGGAACGCCCGGGTTCACTACCGGTTCAATGCCCCGTGCCTAACCCACGAAGCATGACCATCTTGTCCAGACTCACCGCTACCCCGTTGCGCGCCCTCGCGGCGGGCGCGCTCGCGCTTGCCGTCCCCGCGGCGCTCGCCCTTCCGGCCGTTCCCGCGGTGGCGCAGGCCGACCAGCTCGACCAGGCGGTCGGCGCGTTGCGCGGCATCTCGACCATGCGCGCCGACTTTACCCAGACCGACCGCAGCGGCCAGACCCTGCGCGGCGTGCTCACGCTCAAGAACCCCGGCAAGATCAGCTTCGACTACCAAGGCGGCGGCCTGCGAATCGTGTCAAACGGCCGCTCGCTGGTGTTCGCCGACTACGAGGTCGACCAGCTCCAGCGCTGGCCGATCAGCAACTCGCCGCTCGGCGCGCTGCTCGATCCACGGCGAGACGTGAAGCGCTACGGCAGGCTGCTGCCGACATCGAATCCCAACGTGCTCAGCATCGAGGTCAAGGACCCGAAGAAGCCGGAGTACGGCACGATCACGCTGGTCTTCGTGCGCAACGCGGCGGCGCCGGGCGGGCTCGAGCTCAACTCGTGGGTCGCGCTCGATGCGCAGAACAAGCGCACCACCATACGGCTGTCGAACCAGAGCTACGGCATGGCGGTGCCCGACAGCAAGTTCACCTACCGCGATCCGCGCCGCACGACCGGTCGCCCGTAAGCCACGCTTGACGGCGAATTGCCCGCCGCCTGCGACCAGTCGAATCGCACCATTCATTTACCAGCAAGCCGGAAAAGCCTAGTTTTTCCTTGCTTGGTGGCGAGAGGCGGGTTTCCCCCCTGTTGCCCTGTCCTCGCGAAACGCCACCGGCACAGCGTGACGAACGCTCATAGGAACCCCCGTCCCAATGCCCCCGGGACGGGGGTTTTTCTATCTCCCCGCCCGCTTGCGGGAGGGGATGGGGGTGGATCACTCGGCAGCGGCGACACGCGCCCACCCCTGACCCCTCCCGCAAGCGGGAGGGGGAACCGCACCTTGCCGCACCGCCTCCCCGCCCCTATCCGGCTGCCATGGTCTCTATCGCCACCTGGAACATCAATTCGGTCCGCCTGCGGATCGACCAAGTCGCCCGCCTGCTCGAGCAGGAGGCGCCCGACGTGCTGTGCCTGCAGGAGATCAAGTGCCGCGAGGAGCAGTTCCCGCACGCGGCGTTCGAGGCGCTCGGTTACACCCACCGGGTAGTCCACGGGCAGAAGGGCTACCACGGCGTCGCCACGGTCAGCCGCATCCCGCTGCGCGAATTCTCCAGGCACGACTGGCAGGACAACGGCGAGGCCCGGCACGTCGGGGTCGAGCTGCTCGGCCCGGGCCAGGGGCTGGTGCTCGAGAACGTCTACATCCCCGCCGGCGGCGACATCCCCGACCGCGCGGCCAACCCCAAGTTCGGCCAGAAACTCGACTTCCTCGGCCGCATGACCCGCTGGGCCGAAGCGCTCGACCGGCCGACGCTGATCGTCGGCGACTTCAATGTCGCCCCGCTCGAGTGCGACGTCTACGATCACAAGGCGCTGCTCAAGGTGGTCAGCCACACGCCGCTCGAGTGCGAGACGCTCGGCGCTTTTCGCGATTCGCACGGCTGGGTCGATCTCGGCCGCGCGTTCATACCCGCGCCCGAGCGCAACTATTCGTGGTGGTCGTACCGCGCCTACTGGCGGCAGAAGGACCAGGGTCGCCGGCTCGACCACATGTGGGCCTCGCCCGAACTCGCAAAGCAGGCGACTGCGCACCGCTTCGTCGAGGAAACGCGTCGCTGGGATCAGCCCTCGGACCACGTGCCGCTGGTGACGGAGTTCGCTCTCTGAGCGGTGCCCCGATCTCCGCCTCGCCTTCCCGGCGCGCGGCGCAGGCGGTCGACGCGCTGCGTCACGGCTGGCCGCTGCGGATCGGCGAGGCGCCGCCACTCCTTCCGGTCGAGACCGCGCCCGGCGCGGCATGCTCGAAGCTTGCGCTGATCTCGGCCGCGCGCGCCGCGACGCTCAAGCTGGCCAACCAGCGCGAAGCCGCGGATGGCCACGCCCCGGTGCTGATCCGCGCCGGCGAGCCGCTCGACCTCGCCGCCGCGCGCCCGATCGCCGATCCCGCGCTCGATCTCGCCGCGCCGCTCAAGGGCCCGTTTCTCGCCGAGCACTGCGACTGGCCCGAGGAAGCCGCTGCCGCGATGGAGCTCGCGCGGATCGCCGGCATCCTCCCCGCGTTCCTCGTGGCGCCCGAGCCGGCCGGCGAGCCGGTAGCGCTCGAAGTAGCCGATCTCGCCGCGTTCCTCGACCCGGCCCAACTCGCGATCGCCACCCGCGCGCGGCTGCCGGTTGCAGCCGCCGAGGACGCGGAGATCGTCGTCTTTCGCAGCCCCGACGATACCCGCGAGCACGTCGCGCTGATCGTCGGCCGCCAGTCGTCGGATTCTGTTCCGCTCGTCCGCCTTCACTCCGAGTGCCTGACCGGCGACCTGCTCGGCTCGCTGCGCTGCGACTGCGGGCCGCAGCTGGGCGGCGCGCTCGCGGCGATGGCGGAGGAGGCGCGCAAGGGCGGCTGGGGCGTGCTGCTCTACCTGCGGCAGGAGGGGCGCGGCATCGGCCTGGTCAACAAGCTGCGCGCCTACCGGCTGCAGGACCAGGGCTTCGACACGCTCGAGGCCAACCGCCGGCTCGGCCTGCCCGAGGAGGCGCGCGACTTCCCGGTGGCGGCGCGCATGCTAGACCTGCTCGGCGCGCGCGCGGTGCGGCTGCTGACCAACAACCCGGCCAAGGTCGCCGCGCTCGAAGCGGCCGGCACCACGGTCGCCCAGCGCGTGCCGCACCACCTGCCGGCCAATCCGCACAACGAGCGCTACCTCGCGACCAAGCGCGACCGGGCCGGTCACCTGCTGTGAAAGGCATCACGATCCGCGGCCAGGAATGGGCCGAGCACAAGCGGATTGCACGGGTGATCACCAGGGCCTTCAAGGGCCACCCGCACTCCGACGGCCGCGAGGCGGAAATCTTCCTGCGCCTGTTCAACGACCTCGAGACGCAGGCGTCGTTCGTCGCGGTCACCCGGCTGCGGCGGATCGTCGGCCACGTGGTGTTTTCCGAAATCCGGATCGGCGGAGAGTACTGCAACTGGTGCGGGCTCGGCCCGCTTTCCGTGCTGCCGCGCATGCAAGGTCGCGGCATCGGCAGCGCGCTGGTCGAGGAAGGCCTGGCGTACTTGCGAAGCGACGGGTGGAACGGCTGCGTGGTGCTGGGCAATCCGGCGTTCTACGGCCGCTTCGGCTTCCGCCACGACCCGCGCCTGGTCTATCCGGGACCGCCGCCCGAATATTTCCAGCGGATCGTGTTCAAGGGCGCCGAGCCGGTCGGCGAGGTCAGCTACGCGCCGGTGTTCGGCTAACGCCGCTCGAAGCGGGTCAGGCCGGGCCCGAGCGTGTTCTCGCCGATCGCCAGCGCGTCGCCCGACCAGTCGGCCACGAACACCGTCTGCCGGCTGAGCCCGGGAACCAGCCGCGCGTCGTTGGACACGATCGACAGCCCGACGCTGGGGTGGCTCTCGCCCTCGGCCGCGACTGCGATGAACGCGGAGTAGTTCTCCTTGTTGCGGCCTTGCACGAACCAGTTGTTGCTGATCTGGCCTACCGCGCCTTCGGGCAGGTCGATCATGTAGTTGGTCGCCTGGCCGCGCGAATCGTCGAAGCTCGAGCTGGCGATGTCCGAGCGCACCGCG
>DATDLP010000506.1:0-6768 GCA_036519255.1 Croceibacterium sp. | reverse complement strand
CGGCCGCCTGTTCGAGGAGGTGCGCACCAAGCGCGGGCTCAGCTACGGCTCGTACAGCTCGATCCCCTCACGCGCCGACGCTGCGGTGCTCTCGGCCAGCGCGCAGACGCAGAACCAGACCGCCGACGAGGTGCTGCAGGTGATCCTCGACCAGTTCGCCGCGCTCGGCACCCAGCCAGCCGCGGCCGACGCGCTCGAGAAGCGCCGGCTTTACCTCGGTGGCGCATTCACCCGCCAGCTCGAGACCAGCGCCGGCTTCAACACCCTCGTCGCCGGGCTGCTGCTGCAGGGGCTCGAGCCCGGCGAGGCGATGCGGCTGGCTGAACGCCTCGCCGCGGTCTCACCCGAGGCCGCCGCCGAGGTCGCGCGCCGCTACGTGACCCCCGAGCAGGCCTCGGTGGTGGTGGTCGGCAACGCGGCCGAGTTCCTCGACGACCTCAAGAAGTTTCGTCCCGACGTGGTGGTGATCCCCGCAGCGGAGCTCGACCTGTCGAGCGCCGACCTCGGCGGCTGATCCGGGCTCGCTCCGCTCGGCACTTCCCCCGCGAGCGTGGGAGGATTGACGAATTGCTCTACCCTGATCCTCCCCCGTTTACGGGGTAGGTGACCGCGAAGCGGTCGGAGGGGGGCCAGTCGCCGCCTACTCCGTCTTCTCGAACGAAACGTCGGCGATCCGCCCGCCGCTGATCGCGAACCCGCTGACCCTGCCCTGCGCATCGCGCGAGAAGCGCAGCGTTCCGCCTGCGAGCGCGAAGCGGTCCTGGTCGATCGCCTCGAGCTTTTCCCACGCCGCCCGGTACCGGCGCTTCAACTCGAGCCCGCCCTCGGCGGCCCTGATCGCGAACCAGGTGTCGAGCTCGTCGCTCGCGTAGCGCCCGGCAAAGCCCCGCAGCGCGTCCTCGCCCGGCGGGTCCGGCAGCCTCGGCGCGGGAGCTGCCTGGCCGATTCCTTCGATCAGCAGCGACGGCCGACCGTCGAGGCCGGCCGAGAACCGCAGCAAGCCGGGAACTTCGGGCATCGCGAACGTCTCGCCCGAGACGGTCGTCAAGGGCGAGCTTCCGCCATAAGTCCGCAGGCCGAGCCCATCGCCGGCGGCCGCGATCGTCACGACTATGCCCGGTGGCGTGATGAAGTAGCGGCCGGTCCAGCGGGCCAGCACATCCTGCGCGACGGTCGCCGGGGCCGGCACCGGCGGCGGGGCCGCGGCGTCTGCGGCAGCGGCCGGCGCCGCGCCGAGGTACAAGTCCGCAACCCCGAGCGCGAGTGCGCCTGCCGGTGCCGCCGCGTCGTTGCACAGCACCGCCACCGACAGATGCCTGGTCGGGAAACGCACGAGCTGCGCGCTGAAGCCGATGAAGCCGCCGGCGTGCTCGACGGTCGGCAAGTCCCGGTGGCTGCCGGTCTGCAGTCCGAACGCATAAGGCGGCTGCGTCAGCGGCGTGCCGTCGGCGAGCGCCCCGGGCGCAGTCACGCGGTCGATCAGCGCCTGCCCGCCGGCCAGGCGGTTCGCGTAGAAGTTCTCGTCCCACTTGAGCAGGTCGCGCACGGTCGTGAGCAGCCCGCCGTCGCCGACCAGCGCGAAGCTCGAGCGCGCGACCGTGAAGCCGCCGCGCCCGTCGGGCGCATAGCCTTCGGCGCGCCGGGGAACCACGTGCGCCGCATCGTCGCGGAACTCCGTGGCGGTCATGCCGAGCGGCGCGAACATCGCCTCGTCGGCGAATGCGCGCAGCGATCCCTTGCCGCTGACCCGGGCCACGATCTCGGCGAGCAGCACGTAGTTCGAGTTGCTGTAGGCCCACGCGCTGCCGGGCGCGAAGCTGCGGCTCCTCTGGCGCGCAATGAGATCGATCGCCTGGCTCAGCGGGATTTCGTCGGCATACGACCGGCCCGACGCGTCCCACAGCGACAGGTAATCGGAAATGCCGCTCGTGTGATGGATCAGCTGATCGACCGTGATCCCGTCGGCCCACGCGGGCAGCTCGGGCAAGTGCCGGCGTATCGGATCGTCGGGCGAAAGCGCGCCGCGCTCGATCAGCAGCGCGGCCGCGAAGGCGGTGAACTGCTTGGAGGTCGAAGCGATGTAGAACACCGTGTCCGGCGTGATCGGCGCGTTCTGCTCGAGATCTGCCAGACCGTAGCCGCGCTCGTAGAGGATGGCGCCGTCGCGGAAGACCCCGAGCGCGCACCCCGGCACCCCCGCGCCCGCATGGCGCGCGAACACCGCATCGATCGCCTCCGCCGGCGGATCGCCCGGCGCCGCGCGGGCCACGCTGTCGCTCGCCAGGGCCAGGCCGCTCAGGGCGAGCGCCAGCCGGCCAGGGAGAGGTCCGCTCACCCGCACCACGCGCACCAGAACCAGCTCGGGGGGCGGAACGCGGTGATCACGCGCCCCGCCGCGATCACCCCGAGCCAGCAGGTCAACGAGGCCCCGGCGAACAGCCGCGCGGCGAGCGGCGGGGCGTCGTCCGGCCCCAGCAGCTTCAACCGCCGCGATGTGGTCAGGTAGAACAGCCCCATGTTGAGCCCGGCGAGCGCGAGCAGCCCCATCTTCACCTGCCACGCCGGGTTGTAGAGATACTGGTCGGGTGCCGAGACCACGAACATGAACCCGCTGCCCGCGCTCAGCGCGAACCCGAGTACCCCGAACGGCACCAGCCGATGCAGCGCCGGCAGCGAGAGCCCGCGCACGAACCCCAGCATGCGCAGATCGAACATGCCCACCGCGCCCATCAACAGGCACAGCCCGGTGAAATGGACGAGCTCGACCACCGGCCAGCCCCAGGCCGAATACATCACGTCGTAGATCCCGACGTCGATCGCCCACACGACGATCCCGACCGGGTCGAACAGCGGATCGTTGGGCAGGCTCACGGCATCCACTCGTCGGACGCGAACAGCAGATGGTTGGTGTAGAGCAGCAGCTTGCCGCAGGCGACGCCGCCGATCCACAGCGCGAGCGAGCCCGCCGCGGTCCAGCGCGCGCTCGCCGGCAACGCCTCACCCCGCGTGGCCAGCGGAAACGCCTCGCGCCGCAGCCGCCGGACCAACAGCGCAGCGCCGATCAGGCAGGCGAACTTGAGCGCGAAGATCCAGTTGGTCAGCGCCTTCGCCGGATACCCGGCGAGCAGCCCGAGGCCGGAGACGATCGCCAGCGCCGCACCGAGCCACATGAACGGAATGAACCCGGCGAACCGCTCGAGCCGCGTGCCCGAGGCCACGCCGAGCACCCTGAGGGCAATCGCGATCCCGCCGCCGACGAGGAACGCCATACCCCAGGCGTGGAAGATCAGCAGCACGAAATAGGCGTAGAAGTCTTCCCGCACGAATACGGAAAGCCGAGTCTGCTCGATCCAGGCCAGTGCGTCGATCATCCCCCGCGCGCTTCATGCCATGCCGGACGGGGGGCTGGCCAGTATCGCTTTGTCGCGCGTCTACTCGGGGTACCAGTAGCGCGCGTGACAGCTCTCGCAGACGGCATCCATCTCGCCGATCAAGGTACCCGTCGTCGCTGCGTCCCTGGCCTTGGCCGCGGCGGCGATTTTTCCCGCGTGCTCGGCCAAGGCGTTGGCCGCTGCGCGAAATCCCTCGGAGTCGCGGTCGATGTGAGCTTGCACCGCCGCCATGGTCACCTCGCCTTCGCCGACTTCGGCGTTCTCCGGAAAAGCGGCGACGAAGCCCGTAGCCTCGGCCAGGCCCTTGCCCGCCGCCGCCAGCTGAACCGCCTGCCGTTCCAGCCGTGTCCACTCGGCGTCGTCGAGCTGCGCCGGGTCGAACGCGCCCGCGTCGTCGACCGCGCTGTTGCTCACGTCCCAGATGGCCAGCATCGGAAGGTTGATCAGCTTCTGCATCCACGTTCGCACCTCGGCCGGGGGAACCGGCAGGCTCACCACGAGATCGGCGGGCTGCTGCGCAACGGCGGTGGCGGCAAACGAAGCGAGGGCGGTGACGGCGATTGCCAGCGGAAGTCTGCTCATCGTCCGCCCATAGCCGGGTGGGCGCTCAAGTGCATTGATTCTACGCAAGCATCGGTCGCCCAACCGGCTTCGTCATACGCACGCATTGACGAAGCTGGAGATCTACTCCGCCGCCTCGTCCAGCGCCTGCTCGCGCTCGGCGAGTTGGCGGTTCCACATCTCGGCGTAGAGCCCGTCGCGCTTGAGCAGCGCCGAATGCGAACCGCTTTCGGCCAGCCGACCATGGTCGAGCACGAAGACCGTGTCGGCGTCGGCGATCGTCGACAGGCGATGCGCGATCGCGAGCGAGGTACGGTGCTCCGACACGCGCCGCAGCGTGGTCAGGATGTCCTGCTCGGTGCGCGTGTCGAGCGCGCTCGTAGCTTCGTCGAGCAGCAGGATCGGCGGGTTCTTGAGCAAGGTGCGGGCGATCGCCACGCGCTGCTTCTCGCCGCCCGAGAGCTTGAGCCCGCGCTCGCCGACCTCGGTGTCGAAGCCCTGCGGCAGCAGCTCGATGAACGGCAGGATGGCCGCGTCGCGCGCCGCGGCGACGATTGCGTCCTGCCCCGCGCCATCGCGGCCATAGGCGACGTTGTAGCCGATCGTATCGTTGAACAGCACCGAGTCCTGCGGGACGATGCCGATCTGCGCGCGCAGGCTCTCCTGCGTCACGTCACGGATGTCCTGCCCGTCGATCAGGATGCGCCCGCTCCACGGATCGTAGAACCGGAACAGCAGCCGGCCGATGGTCGACTTGCCGGCGCCCGAAGGTCCGACGATCGCCACGTGCGCGCCGGCCGGGACCTCGAAGCTGAGCCCGTGCAGGATCTCGCGCTCGCGGTCGTAGCCGAACACCACGTCGTCGAACGCGACCGTGGGCCGCCTGATGACGAGCGCGGGCGCGCCTGGGGCGTCGCGCACCTCGATCTGGGTGTCGATCAGGCGGAACATCGCCGCCATGTCGACCAGGCCTTGCCTGATCGTGCGGTAGACCCACCCGAGCATGTCGAGCGGGCGGAACAGCTGCATCAGGAAGGTGTTGATCAGCACCAGGTCGCCGACCGTCAGCTCGCCCTTGCTCCAGCCCCACACGGTGAAGGCCATCGCCCCGCCCATCATCAGGTTCATGATCGTCGCCTGCGCGATATTGAGCAGGCCAAGCGAGTTCTCGCTCTTGATCGCCGCCTCGGCATAGGCGCGCGCGGCCTGGCCGTAGCGCTCCTGCTCGCGCTTCTCGGCGCCGAAGTACTTCACGGTCTCGTAGTTGAGCAGCGAATCCACCGCGCGGGCGAGCGCGAGCCCGTCGAGATCGTTCATCTGCGCGCGCAGCTTGGTGCGCCACTCGGTGATGGTGCGGGTCAGCCAGACGTAGGTGACCACGGTCAGCGCGGTCGCGGCGACCATTTCCCAGCCGAACTTCACGTAGAAGATCGCCGCTACCACGACCATCTCGACCGCGGTCGGCGCGATGTTGAACAGCAGGAAGTAGATCATCGTGTTGATCGACTTCGAGCCGCGCTCGACCACCTTGGTCACCTCGCCGGTGCGGCGCGAGAGGTGGAACCGCAGGCTAAGCCCGTGCAGCCGCGCGAACACGTCTTCGGTCAGCGCGCGCACCGCGTCCTGGCCGACGCGCTCGAACACGATGTTGCGCACGTTGTCGAACACCACGGTCGAGAAGCGCCCGGCCGCGTAGGCGGTGACCAGCGCCAGCGCGACCCACACCGCCGGATCGCCGCCTTTCGACATCGCGTCGACCGCGCCTGCATAGGCAAACGGCAGCGTCAGCACGACGAGCTTGGCGACGATCACGAACAGCGTCGCGACCACGATGCGCCAGCGCAGCTCGGGGCGTTCGCACGGCCAGAGATAGGGCAGGAAGCGGCGGACCGTCGGCCAGCCGGCCAGGTCCGTCGATGGCTGTTGGTCGCGCGCTTCCGGCATACTACGCGCAAGTGGAGATTGCCGCGACACACGGCAACCAGCAAAACCTATTCGATCGCAAAGCCGCGCGGGGTCACCGGCCGCTTAAGGCAGCGGCTTACCCTCGGCCGCGTTTTCCTCCGCAGCGAAGACCTCGGCGCAATGGGGCGTCGTCGAGGCTTCCTCGCCCCGTTCCCGGCGCAACCGCTCGGAAATCCGGCACATCGGGCCTTCGTAGGCAGGATCGCCGCTTAGCCTTCGGAGCGTGGCCACGATGATCGACCACATCTCGAAATGGCATGCGCCCTGGGCCTCATCGACCTTGTGGTCTTCGACACCTGACGGGATGCTTACGTCGACCTTCGTTCGGTTGGCTTCGGCATCGACAAAGAACGCCTGCATGACGCAAGGCTCGTCACCTCGAAACATGCGGACGAGATTTTCGAGGCTTGGGTCGTCCTCGTCGAGGCTGACCTCCAGGCTCAGCCGGTCGACTTGCACTTCTCCCGCCTCGATCAGCGCGCCTTGAGAGCTGAGCTCGTCGAGCTCGAACGAGACGACGGCGTCTCCGCGCGCGAGGGCCACGAGCTGAAGCGCCGCCGGAGCGTCGCCGGCATTGGAGATCGAGAAGGTCGCCACTCCACTCTCGGGTGCCACGTTGAGCAGGACAGCGCGCGGCGCGATGCTCTTCGCAACGAAGGTCTCCTTCCAGATCGGGATCGCGAAGGCGAGCACGCTGACGAGCGCAACGAGCAGTCCGAGGACCGACGAACTCAGTCCGAGGAAGCGGCGGAAGTCCTGGAAGCTACCGCATTCTTTGCACTTGGTCGCCCCGGCCAACATTGCGGTCTTGCAGTTTCGACACGGATTGCTTTCGGGAGTTGCCTCGTCC
>DATDLP010000505.1:0-3744 GCA_036519255.1 Croceibacterium sp. | reverse complement strand
GTCTCCGAATAGTACGCTCCGAGCACCCCGTCGAACACCCCGGAGGAATCGAACGCGACGCGCAACTCCTGCGAAAACGTCTCCAGATCGGTCGTATCGACCAGCGCCGACGGAAGGTACACCGACGCCGCGGGAAAGCCGAAGTCGAGCGAAACCGTCCCGGTATGCGCGGTCTTGTCGCGGCTGACCACGATGTCACGGGTGAGATAGCTGGTGATCGAGGTGAGCGTGAAATCCTCGTTGAGGTCGGCTTCGGCGGTCAGGTCGGCCAGCAGGAAATCGTCGGAATAGCTCTCGCGAATGCCCAGCCGCTGCTCGCGTTCGGCAGGCGTGTACGGCGGGACGGTGAACGGGCTGGCGATGAAGTTGAATTCTTCCTGACGATTGAACCCGTCGGTGCGAACCTCCTGGTACATCAGACGCGGGGTGATGCGAATGTCGGGCGTGGGTTCGAACAGCACCGTAATGCGGCCGCCCGCGCGGCTGCCGTCGTTGACGTTCTCGCCGCCCGCCGGCCCGGTCGCATCGATAAACCCGCCGAACTGCGTGTAGTACCCGACTGCGCGGACTGCCAGGTTGCTCCCGGTGCCGAGGTTGAGCATGCCCTTGAGGTGACCGCCGACATCGCCGCCGTCGAGCACGTTGAGGTTGCCTTCGAGCGAGCCCTCGAACCCGCGCACGTCGGGCTGGTTGGTGATGAAGCGCACGGTGCCGCCGACCGAGCCCGAGCCGAACAGCGTGCCCTGCGGTCCGCGCAGCGTCTCTATGCGGTTGAGGTCGAACAGGTCGATGTCGGGTGTGAACAGCGACAACGAGATCACCGATTCGTCGAGGTAGATGCCGACCTGCTCCTTCACGCCCGGCTGGTCGCGGACGACCTGTCCGGCGGAGACGCCGCGGATCGAGACCTGGCTTTGCCCGGGCCCGAGGTTCTGCACGCTGAGCCCGGCGACGTTGCGCGCGACGTCCTCGAGCGTGGTTGCTGCGCTGCGCTCGATGTCCTTCTCGGTCTGCGCGTTGACCGAGAACGGCACCTCGAGCAACGAACTTGCGCGCTTGGTCGCGGTGACGACGATGATCTCGTCGTACTTGCGCGCGGCGGTGGTCTCGGTGTCCTGCGCGGCGGCGGGGGCGGCAGCGAGCGCGCCAGCGGAAACGGCGAGCGAGAGCTGTACGCGGATCGGGTTCCTCACGGTTGTCCCCCCTGCTGCAGGCGATCGACGGCCTTCGCGGCGGCATCGGCGAGGGGCGGTCGGCCGCGAGAGCGTGGCCATGCCCCAACTGGTCCGCACGGTACGGGTATCAGGCTCCGGCCCGGCGCGAGATATCGGGCGCATATCCTAGGTAGCCTAGGGAAAAGGCATGACCGGCATGTTGCGCCCCGGCTCGGCGCGGCGCAGAGGGAGCCGATGAACGGTCGCCTGCCCGTATTGATGCTGCTGCTGTTCACAACCGCCTGCCAGGGTGAGCAGGAGCCGACGCAAGCGCAGCGGATCTCGCTCGACGCGGCCCGCCACCGGGCGGCGGAGCCGGCGCTTTCGCCCGACACCCGGGGCGCGCGCTGGTCGGTTACCGCGAACGCGCAGTCGATCGCGTTCGGGCGCGAAGGCGCGGAGCCGTGGCTGACGCTGGCCTGCGACGTGCGTGCCACGCCGGCGAGCCTGACCATCATCCGCCACACCGCCGCGCGGCCCGGCGAGAAGGCGATGTTCCCGGTGCTCGGCAACGGCACGATCTCGCGCTTCAAGGTCGACGCCGCGCTCGGCGACGGCGAGTGGCGCTGGGAGGGAAAGCTCGCGGCGAGCGACCCGCAGCTCGACGTGTTCACCGGCCCGCGCGAGCTCGAGGCGACGCTGCCCGGCGGCGGCACGCTGCTGATCGGAGGCAGCCGGATCCCCGGCGAGTTCGTCAACTGGTGCCGCGCCGGCGGGCGGGTGCAGCGGTTGGAGGCGGCGGAGGCCAACGCAGCCGCCGCGACTCCCGCGCGTCCGATCAGCTCTGTTTTGCCAGGCCGTTGAGCATGGCGGGGGTGAGCACTTGTGGCAGGACCTCGCCGTCCTTGCCCGGCGCGTACCACACGTAGAGCGGCACCCCGGCCGCGCCGTGCGCGGTGAGGAAGCGGGTGATCGCCGGATCGCGCCGCGTCCAGTCGCCGCGCATCGCGACGACCCCCGCCTCGTCGAACGCCGCCTTGGTCGCCTCGCGCTCGATCGCGACCCCCTCGTTCACCTTGCAGGTCAGGCACCAGTCGGCGGTGAACCACAGGAACACCGGCTTGTTCGCGGCGCGCGCCTCGGCGAGCGCGGCGTCGCTGAAGGGGACGGCGGCGAGGAGGCTTTCCTCAGTGGCGGCGGGCGGCGCGTATCGCTCGTACGAAAGATAGCCAAACGCCAACGCCGCAACCAATTGAAGCACCGCAGACGTCTTCTTACCCCTGTGAGCTGCGTTGAGAGCAGCGAGCACGAGGAGGCTGCTCGCCAGCGCGAACGCTGCGAACAAGGGCCCACCCAAGCGCCACGCCAGCCACAGGAGCGCCAGCGCGGTCAGCCCCATCGGTACCGCGAGGATCTTGCGGAAGGTGTCCATCCACTTGCCCGGTTTCGGCAGCAGCTTCCTCAACGCCGGCACATAGCCGAGCAACAGGAACGGCAGCGCGAGCCCAAACCCCAGTGTGGCGAACAGCACCAGCCCCTGCCACCACGGCAGCAGCAGCGCCGCGCCCATCGCGGTGGCCATGAACGGGCCGGTGCACGGGGTCGCCGCGAAAGCGGCGAGCAGCCCGGTCGAGAACGCGCTCGCCCGCCCGCCCGAGCGGTTGAACGACAGCGACGGCAATTCGTAGAGCCCGGCGAAGTTGGCGGTGATCGCGATCGCCAGCACCAGCAGCAGGACTACCACCCAAGGCTCCTGCAGCTGGAACGCCCATCCCACCTCGTTGCCCGCCGCGCGCAACGCCAGCAGCAGCCCGCCGAGCGCGAGGCAGGCGAGCACCACGCCCGCCGTGTAGGCCAGGCCTTCGCGCCGCGCTCCGGCCTCGCTTTCGCCGGCGCGCGCGAGCGACAGCGCCTTCAAGCTGAGGATCGGGAACACGCACGGCATCAGGTTGAGGATCAGCCCGCCGAGCAGCGCGCCGCCGAGCAGCGCCCACAGTGGCGCGAGCCCGCCTGCACCGCCCCCGATCGCAGTTCCACCGGTCGGCACCTCGCCCGGACGCGCTTCGAACGTGATGCCGTTGCCAGCCTCGTCGAGCTTGAGGATTCCGGCGATCGTCTCGGCCCCCTCGGCCACGCCCTTGCGCGGGATCTCGGCCACCAGCAGGTTGCCATCACGGTAGAACGCCTGCGGCGCGGCGTAGTCGACCAGTTGCAAGGTCTCGACGAACAGGTGCGGCTCGGCCAACTCGAACGAGGCGGGCAGCGGGATCGCGATCCGCAGCGCCTGCGGCGTCAGCGCGAACCTAGCCGGGCTGCCGAGCGGCGCCGGCAACGCCGCGCGCCACTGGTCGAACCGCGGATCGCGCGGCCCCTCGCCGCTGGCCATCCGCAATGTCAGCGTCGCGCGTTCAGGCACGCAAATTGTGTCGGTGCAGGCGAGCCAGCTCGCGTCGACCGCAATCGGCACGATGTTGGAGACCGCGGCGCTCGCCGGCACGGACAGCGGAACGAGGACGGCGTAGTCGCCCTCGTAGACGTGGTTCATCAACCGCAGGTCGCCCGCCTGTTGCACCAGCTTGTGCGGCACCGG
>DATDLP010000504.1:0-8282 GCA_036519255.1 Croceibacterium sp. | reverse complement strand
CGGATGTCGGCGGCGCGCGCCCCGATCGCTTCGAGCGGATCGTCGAAGTCGGCCCAGCGCGGCACCCCGTCGACGCCGGCATCGGGGCGGAACGCGCGCGTCTGGCTGCTCCAGCCGGCGATCGGCGACTGCGCCGCGAGGATCTCATCGGCGCTCATGCCCTCGAACCAGTCGTAGCCGGCGTTGAACTCGCGCACGTGCTCGAGGCACAGCCAGCGCCAGTCGCCGGGCCCGTCGAAGCTCGACGCGTGCGCGCCGGGGGCGCGAAACTCGCCCGGCTCATCGCATCCGGGTGCCGAACAATGCCGGCCGTTGGTATCGTATCGTCCATGGAATTTGTCGGGGCGCATTCGGCCGACAATGGTGATAGGCGAGCCCGATGAAAACCCCCGGAAGCCTCCGATGAGCGGACCCGTCGCACGCGAGATCGAAATCCTGCTGCAGGAAGCGTTCCTGCCCACCCGGCTCGACGTGATCAACGACAGCGCCCGCCATCATGGCCATTCGGGCGACGACGGCAGCGGCGAATCGCACTTCACAGTGGTGATCGAGAGCGTCGCGTTCGCCGGCAAGAACCGCCTCGAGCGCCAGCGCCTGGTCAACCGCGCGCTCGGCGACATTCCCGGCCAGCGCGTCCACGCGCTCGCCATCCGCGCTTTCGCTCCGGGAGAGGCGCCCGCATGAGCTACGATCTGTGGTACTGGCCCACGATCCAGGGCCGCGGTGAGTTCGTCCGCCTGGTGCTCGAAGGTGCCGGGATCGCCTACCGCGACCGCGCGCGCGAGGACGGTGCCGAGGCGCTGCTGCGCGACATGGCGCAGCGCGAGGGCTTCCGCCCGTTCGCCCCGCCCTATCTCGCGACCGGCGAGTTCGCGATCGCCCAGGTCGCGCACATCCTCGCCTGGCTGACCGATCGCCACGAGCTCGGCTCGGGCGAGCTCGAAACCGACCTGTCGCTGATCCAGCTCCAGCTCACCGTGAGCGACTTCGTGGCCGAGGTGCACAACACCCACCACCCGGTCGACCCGACCAGATACTACCACGAGCAGAAGGACGCGGCGATGCAGGCCGCGGCGAGCTTCCGCGCAGTGCGGATGCCCAAATTCCTCGACCACTTCGAGGCCGCGCTCGGCGTCAACGAGGGCCCGTTCGTGCTCGGCGAGCAGTGGAGCCACGTCGACACCTCGCTGTTCCAGCTGGTCGAGGGCCTCGCCTACGCGTTCCCGCTGCGCATGGCCAAGCTCAAGCCGAAGTACCCGCGGCTGCACGCCGTGCGCGACGCGGTCGCGGCGCTGCCCGGCGTCGCCGCTTACCTTGCGTCGGACCGTCGCCTGCCGTTCAACGAGGACGGCATCTTCCGCCACTATCCGGAGCTCGAACCGGCATGAGCGTATTGCAGACCGTCGTCCCCGTGACCCACGACCTCGGCGGCTTCCAGGTCCGCCGCGCGGTGCCGAGCCCGCAGTGCCGCATGGTCGGCCCGTTCGTGTTCGTCGACCAGTTCGGCCCGGCCCTGCTGGCCACTGGCGAGGGAATGGACGTGCGCCCGCACCCGCACATCAACCTCGCCACGGTCACCTGGCTGTTCGAAGGCGCGATCGACCACCGCGACAGCCTCGGCACGTTCTCGACTATCCGCCCGGGCACGGTGAACCTGATGACCGCGGGCACCGGCATCGTCCATTCGGAGCGCAGCCCGCAGAGCGAGCGCCAGGCCGGGCCGGCGATGTACGGCATGCAGACCTGGCTCGCGCTGCCCGACGGGCGCGAGGAGATCGCCCCGGCGTTCGAGGCGGTGAGCGAGCTGCCGCTGATCGAGGACACCTGCGTCAGCGCGCGGGTAATCATGGGCGAGCTGTGGGGCAAGCGCGCGACGACGACCTGCTACGCCGACACGATCTACGCCGAGATCAACCTCGGCCCCGCGGGCGCGATCCCGATCGACGCGGGCGCCGACGAGCGCGCGATCATGCTGGTCGGTGGCGAGGCGCGCATCGATGGCCATCCGCTCGAGCTCTACGCGCTCGTGGTGCTCAAACCAGGCGAGGCGATGACGCTGACCTCGGATCGCGGGGGCAAGGTCATGCTGCTCGGCGGCGAGGCGTTCGCCACGCACCGCTACGTCTACTGGAACTTCGTCAGCTCGAGCCGCGAGCGGATCGAGCAGGCGAAGGAAGACTGGAAGGCCGGCCGCTTCGCGCTGGTGCCGGGCGACGAAGCGGAATTCATCCCGCTGCCCGACAAGCCCAAGACCGTCAGCTATCCTTGATCACCGAGAGCGCGGCGCGGTGAATGCCGTTGGCCAGGCCGCCGTACGGGACGAGGACAATTCTCGCGCCCCGGCGTTCCGGCGCGTGCTCGGGCCGACTTTCGACACGCTGCCCGAGCCGGTCCGCGCGCTGCACGACCTGGCGCACGAAACCCGCTGGACCGGACGTGCCGAGGTCCGCCGCGGACCCGGCCTGATCGCGCGGGCCGTCTGCGCCGCGATCGGCTTTCCTCGCGCGGGACGCAGCGTCCCCCTGACGGTGACGGTAACCCCCGGGAGGGGCGCCGAGCGGTGGACGCGCGACTTCGACGGGCGGCGCTTCGCTTCGGTCCTGCGACCGGGCAGCGGCAGCGACGCCGGGATGATGGTCGAACGGTTCGGCGCGATTTCGATCGCGCTCCTGCTGCGGGTCGAGCACGGCCGGCTCTACCTGCTCCCGCACCGGTGGTCGGCGTTCGGTGTGCCGCTGCCGCGTTTGCTGCTCCCGGTCGGCGACAGCTTCGAGCATGCGGTCGACGGACGCTTCGCCTTCGATGTCGAGATCGGCGCGCCGCTCGTCGGGCGCATCGTCGCCTATCGCGGCACGCTCGAGCCCGCCGCGTAGCGCGCCGTTCGGCGACGCCGCAACGCCGGTCGTCGAACCCGAATGGAGCGGCATCGCGGCAACGGCTAGCGTTCGCGCCGGCGGAGGGGACGATATGCGCCGGATCTCGATCGCAAGTGCACTGCTGGCAACCGTAGCGGCGGGCCTCGTTGCCGCCCATACCCTCCGAGCCGAACCGCAGGACGCCGCCGCGAGGTTCGATGCCGAAGGGCGCATGCTCTTCCCCGGCGACTACCGCCAATGGATATTCCTCAGCGCCGGCCGCGGCATGAGCTACTCGCCGATGGCGATGGACCAGCCCGCCCCGCCGTTCGACAACGTGTTCGTCGATCGCGCGGCCTACCGCCACTTCCTCGGCACCGGCACCTGGTCCGACGGCACCGTGCTGGTGCTCGAGATCCGCGGCGGCACCTCGCACGGCTCGATCCTGCAGGGCGGCGCGTTCCAGACCGGCGAGCCGCTCGGGATCGAGGTGCACGTCAAGGACACCCCGCGCTTCGGCGGCGACGGCTGGGCGTTCTTCGGCTTCGACGCCAACGATCCGAAACCCTCGGACATCGTCCCGCGCGAAGCGAGCTGCTACGCCTGCCACGAGGCCAACACCGCGGTCGACCGCACGTTCGTCCAGTTCTACCCGACGCTGCTGCCGATCGCGCGCGCCAAGGGCACGCTGACCCGCGCCTACCTCGAACGCGAAGCCGGCGAGAGCGGCGCCGCCGCGCACTGACGCCGCTTGCGCCGCGCCGAGGCTGCCCGCAAGATCGGGCGGCTCGGCGTAAGGGAGGCGGTCATCAGCGAGGGTAGCAATTCGAACGGCGGCGGCAGCTCGCTGCTGCGCAACCACGGCGGCGGGCACGCGCCGGTCAGCTACCTCGAGCTGTTCTTCGACCTCGTCTACGTCTTCGCGCTGACGCAGATCTCGCACCTGATCGTCGCGCATCCGGGCTGGCACGGGCTGGCCGAGGCGGCGGTGGTGTTCGCCGCGGTCTGGTGGGCGTGGATGTACACCACCTGGGCGAGCAACTGGCTCGATCCAGAGCGCGCGCCGGTCAAGATCGTGCTGCTCATGGTGATGCTCGGCAGCCTGCTGATGGCGGTCGCGCTGCCGCGCGCGTTCGACGGCGGGGCGCCGCTGTTCGCGTTCACTTACGTCGCGATCCAGGTGTTCCGCACGCTGTTCGTCGCCTGGGCGATGAGCCGCGCCGAGGGCGAGAGCGGCCTCAACATGCTGCGCGTCGCGCTGTGGTTCATGACGTCGGGGGTGTTCTGGATCGCCGGCGCGCTGGTCGGCGGGAACGACGAGCGTCTCGTGCTGTGGCTGGTCGCGCTGGCGATCGAGTATGCCGGCCCGTTCGCGCTGTTCCGCGTCCCGTTGCTCGGTGCCTCGACGGTGCGCGAGTGGACCATCTCCGGCCACCATATGGCCGAGCGCGCCGCGCTGTTCATCATCATCGCGCTCGGCGAAGGCATCGTCGTCACCGGCCGCACCTTTGCCGAGCACGCGATGACCGGCGCCAACGTGGCGGCGTTCACGATCGCCTTCGCCGGTTCGGTGATGATGTGGTGGGTCTACTTCGACGTCGGCGCCCGGCGCGGCGCCGATCTCATCGCCCACCATGCCGAGCCGGGCCGCGTGGCGCGCAATGCCTACACTTACCTGCACATGCCGATCGTCGCCGGGATCATCCTCGCCGCGGTAGCCGACGAGCTGCTGCTCGCGCATCCCGAGGGCCACGCGGCGCCGGGACTGATCGCGTTCCAGTGCGGCGGGCTCTCGCTGTTCCTGCTCGGGGTCGGGTTCTTCAAGCGCACCGCCAGCCCGCAAGGCCGGTTCCCGCTGTCGCACCTCGCCGGACTGGCCCTGCTCGCCCCGCTGGGCCTGTGGGCCTGGCTCGCGCATGCGTCAGCGCTGTGGTTCGCCGTGCTGACCGTGCTGGTGATCGTTATCGTCGCGATCTGGGAATGGGTCTCGTTCCACGGCGGCTGGCGCGAGCGGTGGCAACGCTCGCGCAATCGCTAGAGCTCGAGCAACACCACCGGCAGCGCCGCTGCGACGAAAGCGAAGCCCTGGATGCCGAGCATCGCTAGCGCGCGCTTCGGGTCCTTCGGCAGCCACCACGCGGCGAAGTACAGCGCACACGGCACCTGCAGCAGCATCAGCAGCTGCCACAGCCGCGCGGTGCCGCTCTCGTCCTGCCGCGCGACGCCGTTCTCGATCACGACGGTCGGCGCGTGCGGGCCGGTCAGCAGGTAGCCCGCGAGCAGCGCGACCGCCGCGCCGGCGAGGGCGACCGGGATCCAGGCGCTGGGAGCGCGGAAGGGCGAGCTTGGTCCGTTTACGATCGTAGCGGTCACGTGCTGTCTCCCTCAGGCCCGCGACGCGTCGTCCGCGGCTTTGGTGAACAGTGCGGAGGACAGGCCCCACAGCAGTGCGAAGCCGGCGATCAGCATCGTCAGCCCGGGGGTTCCCGGTGGCTCGTCGGCGCCCCAGCCGAACGTCGGTATCGCAGCAGCGATCATCACGGTGAGCGCGAACGCAGCCAGTGTCGCACGCGCCATGCCCCGCGCCTCGAACCGCGCGAGCGCCGATCCGGCGAGCGCGATGAAGATGATGCCGATGAACATCAGGTTGGCCGGGTTGTCTTCGTTCCCGATCACCCCGACGGCGCCGTTGACCCAGACCAGCAGGAACGAGACCAGCACCGCCAGCGCCGCACCGAGGCGATAGGCCGTGCTGCCGCCCTTGCGGATCGCCAGGTCGATCAGCCCGGTGGTACCGAACAGCAGCACCGCGGCGAAGACGAAGTCGGACGGGCTCCACAGCCAGCCTTCGACTGCGCGCGCCATCATCACCGCGGGAGTGGCCAGGAGCGCGGTGGGAACCGCCCACAGCAGGAGCCGCCACGGGCTGCCGCCCCAACCGGTGTGTCGCGATGTCGCCGTCATGTCGCATCCTTTCATGCAGATTTACCGGCGTCCTCTCTGCGAAGGCGGTCGATGAAAGGCATGAGCGAACGGTGAGCAATCGCTGAAATCGAACAAAAGAGGGCCGGCCGCACGATGTTCGTGCGACCGGCCCGGCGACCCTCGGGGGGAGGGGGAAAACTCAGTTGGCGGCGACGACCGTCACGCTCGCGCCCTGGCGGGCCAGCTGCTCGTTGGCCGAGGTCATCGCGGCGTCCTTGCACTGCTCCCACGCGAGCATCGACTTGAGGTCGCGCATGTCGGGGCGGTCGCAGACGGTCTTGATGCCGGCCTCGACGCGGTCGCTGAGCGTCTGCGAGCCGGCAACGGTGTCGAGGTTGAGATCGCCGTAGTGGATGGCGACCTGAGTGTCCTGCGCCGCAACCGGGGCGGCAAAGATCGACGAGAGCGCCACGGAGACGGCGGCGGCGACAGAAAGCTTCTTCATGGTGCAGTTCCTTGTTCGGCGCCTCGGAGGCGATGAAGCCGAACTAGGAGACGTTCGTCGCAGGGGTTTGCCGCGCGTGAATTAATTTGTCGGACTTTGTACTTTTCGCGATTCCGCCCGATCGGGCCAACGAAACGAGGAATTCCGGCCCTTTGCGCCGGTCCGGGCACTCCTATCGCGCATTGTGCACTGCGACATAAGATACAGTTCTGCTACGCTTGTTGCGCGCGCATTAATCCTGCGGCGTACCGCGCCAGGCGATCCACGCACCGTGCGGGTGCGCTTCGGACAGCAGGACCGGCTCCTCGCCGCCGGGCCAGTAGCGCACCATCAGCTCGTGCCGAAACGTCTCGCGGTTGGTCTCGACCTGCACCCAGGCGAGCGGCCGCTCGGCGCTCGCATGCGCGCCCGCCTGTTCCATCGCCGCGGTGATCGCGCGGCGCGTGGTTTCGGGCAGGTACTGCCACATCACCGAATGATACAGCACGCGCGTCACGCCGGCCTGCTGCGGTGTCTCGAGCCGCTCCTCGACGAACGTGCCCGCATCCTTGCGCTCGAGCAGCGGCGGCTTCTGTGCGGCAAGCCGCGTCGCAGCCTCGATCCGCCCCATTCGTTCGCGCGCTTCGGCCCAGACATAGGCTTTGAGCCGCAACGCCTCGACCGGGTCCGACAGATCGACCGGCGCGATGTCGCTGCCGCGAATGGCGACGATCTCGACCTCGCCCGCCGGCGGAGGCGGTCCGCGCCAGTCGGGCGTGAGCCGCATCGGCGAATCCGCCGGCCCGACCTCCACCCTGCCGAGATCGTAGCGATAGCGCTCCATCATCGTGTTGACGCCCGCGCTGGCGCCGATCTCGTTGAGCTCGAACTTCGGGCCGAGCCGTTGCGACAGCCATAGCAGCCCCGCCATCACGCTCGACGAGCGCCCGGCCTCGTTGGTCTGCGGCGGATGATCGAGCCACGGCACGAGCTTGGCGTCCCACGCGACCGCCACCGCTGCGACAGTCTCGTCGATCGCCGCCTGGTCGGTGATCGCGCCCGCGTAGATCGGCGCCAGCCGAGCCTCCACGCCCGACAGGTGCAGCCAGTGCAGCCCGCCTGCCACCCGCAGCGGCATCGCGTCCTCGAGGCTCAGCCCGGGCCAGGTGTTCATCCGCCGCGCAAGCTCGGTCGGCGTGTCGAGGATCGCCAGCTCGGCGCGCACCACGCGGCCGGTGATCGGCGCGTCGGCCTTGTCGGCGTGGTTGGCCTGCCAGGCGATCGCCTCTCGCACGTCGGTGATCCCCATAACCGGCTGCGCCATCGAAGTTGCCCTTTCGCCCGCTGCTGCTACATGCCCGCGCCATGTCGTCACCGTTGACCCCGCCACTCACGTTTGCCGTGCCCAAGGGCCGCATCCTGGACGAGGCGCTGCCGGTGATGGCGCGCGCCGGCGTCGTGCCCGAAGCGGCGTTCCACGACAAGGCCAGCCGCGCGCTGAGCTTTGCCTGCGACGGCGGCCAGATGCGCGTGATCCGCGTGCGCGCGTTCGACGTCGCCACCTTCGTCGCGTTCGGCGCAGCGCAGGCCGGGATCGTCGGCTCCGACGTGATCGAGGAGTTCGATTATTCCGAGCTTTACGCGCCGGTCGACCTCGCCATCGGCCATTGCCGCCTGTCGGTTGCCCAGCCGAAGGATGCGAGCGTCTACAGCCCGGGCAACGCGAGCCACCTGCGCGTCGCGACCAAGTATCCGAACCTGACCAGCCGCTGGTTCGAGCGCCAGGGCATCCAGGCCGAATGCGTCAAGCTCAACGGCGCGATGGAGCTCGCGCCTTCGCTCGGGCTCGCGCTGCGCATCGTCGATCTCGTCTCGAGCGGGCGCACGCTGGCCGACAACGGGCTGGTCGAGACCGACACGATCATGCCGGTGTCGTCGCGGCTGATCGTCAACCGTGCCGCGCTCAAGACCGATCCGCGCGTCGCCGCGCTGGTTGAGCGCTTTCGCGCGCTCGCCGA
>DATDLP010000503.1:0-2919 GCA_036519255.1 Croceibacterium sp. | reverse complement strand
ATCGCGGCGATCGAGGCCGACGTGGCCCTCGCCTCGGTCACTCGCGAGCTGCGGCAGGCGGAGGACTTCAACACAATGCGCGCGTCGCAGCCGCCCGTCGATCCCACGCTGGCGCAGAACCGGGTCATCGTGAGCAAGACGCGCCACTACGGTCTGCTCGCCGAAGTCGGTCCCCCGCTGCAGGCGGTGCTGACCCAGTGGCGCGATACCGCGCGATCGCGGCCGGGTGAGAATCCGGTCGACCGCTCGCGACTCGCTGCCCACTTTGCGGTCCGCCAGGGTGCCCGCGAGCGGATGGTCGACGATTACGGCGCCCGGCGCGATCTTGCCGGCAACGCCGAGGCTGTCTGGCGCGAGATCATGGCGATGAGCAGCGCCGCGACCGTTCGCGAACGCCTGTGCGCCCTTGCGCCCGCCTTTCGTTCCTTCGTCGAGGCGCGGGTTACCGACTGGCGGCGTCACCGGCTGTACGGCGTCGAACCCGAGTTCCCGAACAACACGGAGGATCTGAGCGGGCACGATTGCCTGATCAGCATCGGCGGCGACGCGCTGCTCGGCACCGAGACCGAGCACCACTACGGCTTGTCGGTCTGGTGCCCGACCGGGGGCTTGCGCGGGGGCCGGTTCGACCGCGCCCGGCTGGTGTACCACTCCGCCGTGTGAGCGTACGCGCTCGGCTGCCAGGCTACAGACCGAGCTCGCGCAAGATCGCTTCGCGCAAGTCCTGCGCCTCGGGGCTCGACAGCTTGCGCGGATGCGGCAGTTCGACTTCGAACGCGGTCTGGATCGTAGTCGGCCGCGCCGACAGCACGAGGATGCGGTCGGCGAGGTAGATCGCTTCCTCGACGTCGTGCGTGATCAGCAGCACCGTGTGCCGCTCTTCGTCGAGGATGCGGCGCAGTTCGGTCTGCATGCGCAGGCTCATCAGCGCGTCGAGCGCCGAGAACGGCTCGTCCATGTACAGGATCTCGGGCTTGACCACGAGCGCGCGGGCGATCTCGACCCGCTTGAGCATGCCGCCCGACAGCTCGTGCGGATAGGCCGCCTCGAACCCGCTGAGCCCGACCATCTCGATGTAGCGGTGGGCCCGCTCGGTCTGCTCGGCCTGGCTGTCGCCGGTCAGCCCGAACATCACGTTCTGCTGCACGGTCAGCCACGGGAACACCGAGCCGTGCTGCGAGATCATGATCCCGTTGCGGCTCGGGCCGGTCACCGGCACCCCGTCGACGCTGATCGTGCCGCTGTCCGGCCGCTCGAACCCGGCGATCAGGTTCAGCAAAGTCGACTTGCCGCAGCCCGAGGGACCGACGATCGCGACGAACTCGCCGTCGGCGACCTCGAAGCTTACGCCGCCGACCACCGCCAGCGCGCCGAACCCTTTGCTCAGGCCGCCGACGACGATCTGCTTATCGGACATAGCGCCACTTCACGGTGTTCATCTGCTCGAGCAGGCGCGTGGCACCGTCGAGCAGCAATCCGATCACGCCAATGATGATCATCGCCGCGATCACCAGGTCGTAGCGGTTGCCGGCATTGCGCGAGTCCATGATCAGGTAGCCGAGCCCGGTGTTGAGCGCGATCATCTCCGCCGCGACCACCACCAGCCACGCCACGCCGAGGCCGATGCGCATACCGACGATGATCTCCGGGAGCACCGCAGGGATCACGACGCGGCGGAACAGCGTCCAACGCGAGACCCCGAAGTTCGCCGCCGCCCGCAAGTAGCGCCGGTCGATCGTGCGCACGCCCACCGTGGTCTGCACCATCATCGGGAACACCGAGGAGATGAAGATCAGGAAGATCGGCGAGAAGTCGCCGACCCCGAACCACAGGATCGCCACCGGGATCCACGCGATCGGCGAGATCGGCCGCAGCATCTGGAACAGCGGGTTGAGCGTGTAGAACGCGCTCGACACCCAGCCCATCCACAGGCCCAGCGGAACCGCCACCAGGAAGGCCAGCCCGAAGCCGATCTCGACGCGGAACAGCGAGGCCTCGATGTGCGCCCACAGGGTGCCGTCCTGCGCGAGCGCCCAAGCGCCGCCGGCGACCTGCCCCGGAGTCGGGAAGATCGCGCTGTCGCTGCGCGCGACCACGATCCACCAGATCGCAATCAGCAACGCGATGAGGAGCACCGGGGGCACGACCCGCGCCAGCTTGCTGTCGATTTTTTGCACCGCTCCCCCGTCTCAAGGCGCCCGGTTTGCGGCAACGCCGCTGGAATTCACAACCTCGAACGGGCGCCGGCGCGCTGCAGGCGCACACATTTTCGTGCAAACGCGCCGTTTTGTTGCGCAGGGGCAACAAGGTAGAAACGTAGCTACATTTCCCGGCACAGGCGGTATCGCCATTCTTGCGCCGGTCTGCGATGGCGCGGCGCGCTGATCGCGAAAGGAGAGCCGATGCCCGCGCCTACACTCGAGACCGAACGCCTGGTGCTGCGCGCGATCGAGGAACGCGACCTCGATGGCTGGGCAAGCCTGCTCGCCGATCCGGCCAGTGCGCGCTTCATCGGCGGCGTGGTCGAGCGGCCGGCCGCCTGGCGCGGCATGGCCACGATGGCCGGGTCGTGGTCGCTGAAGGGTTTCGGCATGTTCTCGATCGTCGAGAAGGCGAGCGGGCGGTGGATCGGCCGGGCGGGCCCGTGGCAGCCCGAAGGGTGGCCCGGCAGCGAAGTCGGCTGGGCCCTGCTGCCCGATGCCTGGGGGCACGGCTACGCGACGGAAGCTGCCACGGCGGCGATTGACTGGGCCTTCGCCAACCTCGGGTGGACCGATGTGATCCACACGATCGATCCGCTCAACGCCGCCTCGATCGCCCTCGCCGAGCGGCTCGGCTCGACCGACCGCGGCGCCTGCAGGCTCCCGCCGCCGCTGGATACCTTCAACGTGCGCGCCTGGGGTCAGACCCGCGACCATT
>DATDLP010000502.1:0-3511 GCA_036519255.1 Croceibacterium sp. | reverse complement strand
AGCGCGACCTCGGCAGCAAGGTCTCGCCGTGGGCCAAGTCGGCCGAGCTGTTCCGCGGGACGCTCGCGGTGATCACCCCGCTGATCTGGTTCACCTACTTCTTCTCGTCGTTCGCGATCTACCTCAAGGCGAGCTTCGGGGTGCTGTTCATGGAGGAGCTCGGGATCGAGCGTTCGATGGCCGCCAACCTCGCCTCGATCGGCGGCATGATCGGCGCGATCGGCGGCGTGCTGCTGCTGTGGTTCACCGAGAAGCGTGGTCCGGCGTGGATCGCCGTCGCGCCGTTCCTCGGCATCCCGCTGGCGCTGTGGATCGGCTCGGGCATCCTGCTCGACGGGCCGCTGTTCGTGCCGGTGATCCTGATCGGTTCGATCATGATCGGCACCGGGCACGCCGCGGTGATCTCGATCACCAGCATCTACTACCCGAGCGCGGTGCGCTCGACTGGCGGCGGCTGGGCCAGCTTCATGGCCAAGTTCGCCGCCGTCGCCGCCCCGATTCTCGGCGGCTATTACTTCCTCGGCAGCGACCAGGCGGTGCTCGACGGCTACCTGTTCACCGGCCTGTGCCTCGCCGGCGTGGTGCTCGGGCTGCTGGTGCTGTCGGTTTTCGCCCGGCGGCTGCTGGCCGAGCAGTCGGCACAAGCGCCCGCCGGCAAGCCCGCGACCGCGACGGTCTGACATGGCCACCTCGACCAGCCCGGGACGAGCCTTGCGCAGCCTCGCCGCCAACACCCCCGGCCGCCGCGCCAACTGGCGCGCGCTGGGCCTCTCGCTCGAGGACATGGAGAAGCCCAAGATCGCGGTGGTCAACTCCTCGTCGGAGCTGGCAATCTGCTACGCCCACCTCGACGGCATCGCGCAAATCGTGAAGGACGAGATTCGTGCCGCGGGCGGTGTGCCGTTCGAGGTCCGCACCGCGGCGCCATCGGACTTCATCACCGGCGCGGCCAAGCGCGGCAGCTACATCCTCGCCGGGCGCGACATCATCGCCAACGACATCGAGGTGCAGGTCGAGGCCGCGCTGCTCGACGGGATGATCTGCCTGACCAGCTGCGACAAGACCCCGCCGGGCCACCTGATGGCCGCGGCGCGGCTCAACATCCCCACGATCCTCGTCATCGGGGGCTACCAACCCGCGGGGCAGATCGACGGCGTGCCGGTCGACGTCGAGGACGTGTGGTCAGGCTCGGTCGGCGAGCGGTTCGGCGCCAAGCCCAGGTTCCCGGTGGCCGAGATGGCCGAGAACGCGATCATGGGCCCCGGCGTGTGCGCGGGCATGGCGACCGCCAACACGATGCACTCGGTGGTCGAGGCGCTCGGCATGGCGCTGCCCGGCCATGCCCCGGTGCGCGCCAACAGCCCGAAGATGCAGGCCAACGCGCGCGAAGCCGCGCGGCGCATCGTCGCCATGGTGCACGAGGACCTCAAGCCGCGGCAGATCCTGACCGAAGGCGCGTTCCGCAACGCGATCGCCACCGTGCTCGCGGTGTCCGGCTCGATCAACGCGATCAAGCACCTCCAGGCAACCGCGATCGAGGCCGAGAGCGCAATCGACGTGTTTGCGCTGTGGGAAGAGATGGCCGACGTGCCCGTGCTCTCCGCGGTGCGCCCGACCGGCGAAGTGCGGATCGAGCAGTTCGAGGACGCGGGCGGAGCGCGCGCGGTGCTCAAACGGCTCGAGAGCCGGATCGACACCGGCGCGCTCACCTGCACCGGCCGCACGCTCGGCCAGAACCTGTCCGGCTACGTGATCCCTGGCCCCGAGGTGATCCACCCGCTCGACGCGCCGGTCGGCCCCGGGCCGGCGATCGCGATCCTCAAGGGCAATTTCGCCGATACTGCGGTGGTCCGCCTCGGCATCCGCGACGGCTCGCGCCCCGAGGAGTTTTCCGGGCCCGCGCGGGTGTTCGAGGACACCGCCGATTGCCTGCAGGCGATCGAGGACGGCGTCGTGCAGCCCGGCGACGTGGTCGTCGCACGCAACCAGGGCCTCAAGGGCGGCCCGGCGATGGGCGGCAGCGCCAGCGCGATCCTGTTCGCGCTCGACGCCGCGGGTCTCGCCAAGACTACCGCGTTCGTCACCGACGGCCAGCTCTCGGGCCTGTGCCTCAAGGGACTGACCGTGGCCGAAGTCGCACCCGAGGCGGCGACGGGCGGCCCGATCGGCAAAGTGCGCAACGGCGACGTGATCTGCATCAGCGTCGAAAACCGCGCGATCGACGTCGACCTACCGGCGGACGAGATCGCTGCACGCGAGGGACCGGGTTACGTCAACGCCGCGACAGGCTACCTCGCCAACTTCCGCCAGGATGTGCGCGACATGTCCACCGGGGGCGTGCTGCTGCCGGGCGAATGAGGCTCCTCGACTGGAAGATGGCACCGCGCCGCGTTTGCCCTCCTCTCACCGCCTACCAACGCCGATAGGTGCCACGGCGGAACAGGCGCAGCACCAGTAGCAGGATGATCGCGCCGACCACCGACCACAGCACCGACATCAGCGTCAGCGGTCCTTCGATGAACGACGCGCCGCCGCCAAAGATGAACCCGGCGAGCAGTGCGCCGAGCAGTCCGACAATCATGTCGAACAGCAGTCCACCGCCCCCGCCGACGACCGCGCTCGCGAGCCAGCCGACCAGTATTCCGACAAGAAGCAGGACGATTATGTTCATGAGCGTTCTCCTTCACCGGCAAGACGCGCAGCGGGGAAAGCCGGTTCCTCGACCGCGCGCGAGCGTGTCCGGAATCCACGAGAGCGGCGCTGATGGTCGGCTGCACCAAGCATTCCGTTGCGTGCGCGGGAAGGCGGAAGGGGCGCCCAGGCCTTCGTGGTTTTTCTGGAACTTCAGCCGGTTGTGGTGTAACAAGAGCGTCATGGAGTGGCGCGAAGCCTGAGCGCCCCAACCGACGCCCGACTCCGCCTCGCTCCCATTGACCGGAAGGAGGTGTCGTCATGGACACTCGCATTTACGAAAAGGGCTCGCGCGCCGAGAAGCTGTGGGCAGTGCTGGTCGCGCTGATGTTCGGGCTGGGGCTCGTCTGGCTGATCGGCGCCTAGCGCGTTGAACGGGTCAGTCGTGGCGCTCCTGGCGCGATCGCTGTCGCGCCAGGGTGCGGTCGATCGACTCCACGGCCAGCCGGTATCGCTCGCGATCGAGCGCGTCGAAGCGTTGCACGAAAGCTGTTTCGGGCAGCCCTTCGGGTGCCCGCAACAGCTCGCGCGGCAGGAGATCCTCGTCCGTGGCCCGGCCGAGCTCGGCTGTCATGCTCGCAGCCCTGTCCTGATCGAGCGCGCGAAGCGCGGTCTGCAGGCCCGAGCGGTCGGCCGCGAGGTCGACGAGCGAGAACCCCGACCCGCTCGGAAGGCTGTCGTCCAGTTCCTTCCATTCCCCGAGATTCGCCGCTGTTTCTCCGCCCAGCACGGCCGCGAGGCCAGCGGAAAAGCTCCAGTGCTTGGCCAGGTCCTCGCGCTGATGAAGGCGAAAACCCTGTTCGGGAAGCGGGCATTCCTG
>DATDLP010000501.1:0-2332 GCA_036519255.1 Croceibacterium sp. | reverse complement strand
ACCGCGAACTGCCGCTCGACCCCCCTCGCGTGGCCGAGCGGAGGCGTCATGACCCCGGCGTTGTTGAGCAGCACGTCGATCCGCGGCTCGTCCGACGCGAGCCTCGCGGCCTCGCGGATGCTCGCAAGGTCGCCCTGGTCGAGCGGCAGGAAGCGGAGGTCGGCGCCGGCCACTTCGGCCGCGATGCGCGCCATCGCGGCGCGTGCCTTCGCCTCGTCGCGACAGGCGAGCAGCACGCGCGCGCCTTTCGCCGCCAGCGCTTTCGCCGCCTCGAACCCGATGCCGGTGTTGGCCCCGGTGACGACGATCGTCCGCCCGGTCTGATCGGGCACGTCGTCGCCGGTGAAAGGCTTCACCCGAACAGCTCCATCTGCGCAACCGGGGCGAAGCTCCGGCGGTGCAGCGGGCTCGGCCCGTGCGCGCGCAACGCGGCAAGGTGATCGGGCGTACCGTAGCCCTTGTTGCGGTCCCAGCCGTACTGCGGATGCGCGAGCGCGTATTCGCGCATCAGCCGGTCGCGGTGCTCCTTGGCAATGATCGAGGCGGCCGAGATGCACGGCTCGAGCGCATCGCCGCCGACGATCGGCTGCGCCGGCCAGCGCCACTCCTGCCGCCGACCGGCGGGCGTCAGGTTGCCGTCCACCAGCACTTGGTGCGGATCGCAGCCGATCACCTCGCACAACCGGGCCACCGCCTGCGCCATGGCCCACATCGTCGCCTGGAAGATGTTGATCGCGTCGAGGTGCTCGACCTCGACCACCCCGATGCCGAACGCACACCGGCGGCGGATGCGCTCGTCGAGCAGTGCCCGCCGCTCCGCGGTCAGCTTCTTCGAATCGTCGAGCCCGGCAGGTCGCGGCTTGCACAGAACCACCGCCGCCGCCACAACGGGCCCCGCCAGCGGTCCGCGGCCAGCCTCGTCCACCCCCACGACGAGCTCGCCGGCGGCAAGACAGTCGGCGAAATCGCGAGAGGGAGTTCCGGAAAGCATGCGCAAGATCAACCAGGTGGCAATTGCCCTATCCCCCGCGGCGCTGCTGATCGCAAGCTGCAGCGCGGCGCAGTCTGGGGAAAGCGCGCCGGCCGCGGCAGCTATGCCGTTCACGATCACCGAGAAGGGCACGTTCGATCAGCCCTGGGGTACCGCGTTCGCCCCGGGCACCAGCGTGCTGTTCATCACCGAGAAGCCGGGCACGATGAAGTTCGTCGACCTAGCGAGCGGCCGGCTCGGCACGGTCACCGGTGCGCCGCAAGTCGCCGTCGGCGGCCAAGGCGGTTTCGGCGACGTGGCGTTCCTGCAAAGCGAGGCCGCGGCCACGCTCGGCCGACGCACGATCTACCTGACCTGGGCCGAGGCCGCCGAGGACAACGCGCGCAACGCCGCGCTCGGCAAGGGAACGCTGGTGTGCGAAGAGGCCGATGCCTGCCGGATCGAGGGATTGCAGGTGATCTGGCGGCAATCGCCCAAGGTGGCGAGCCCGGGGCATTTCTCGCACCGGATCGAATTCTCGCCCGACGGCAAGTACCTGTTCCTCGGCTCGGGAGAGCGGATGCAGGGCGAACCCGCGCAAGGCCTCGACAACAACCTCGGCAAAGTCCTGCGGCTGAATCTCGATGGCACTCCCGCCGAGGGCAATCCGTTCGCCGCGCAAGGCGGCGTGTCGCGCGAAATCTGGAGCTACGGCCACCGCAACATCGCCGGGCTGCAGTTCGATCTCGACGGCCAGTTGTGGGACCTCGAGCACGGCCCGCGCGGCGGCGACGAGATCAACAAGGTCGAGCCGCGCAACAACTACGGCTGGCCGACCCGCTCGAACGGCGACGACTACGACGGCGACGTGATTCCCGATCACTCGGCTGACGACGGCTTCACCAAGCCCGCGATCTTCTGGAACCCGGTGATCGCGCCGGGCGACTTCATCTTCTACTCTGGCAAGCTGTGGCCCGATTGGCGCGGACAGGCGCTCGCTGCCGGCCTCGGGACGATGTCCGTCGTGCGGGTCTCGCTGAACGGCGGCGCAGGCAAGGAGGAGGCGCGGTACAAATTCGACAAGCGGTTGCGCGACATCGTCGAGGGGCCCGACGGCGCGATCTACGTGGTCGAGGACGGACCCGGCGGGCGCTTGCTCCAGCTTACTCCCGCGCGCTGACGGCGCAAAACCGTTGCATCGGGGGGCGCACGAACCTATCGGCGCGCCTCCCATGCCAGACCTCGCCCTCGCCACCCTGCTGCCGCTCGACCAGGTCGATCCTGCGCTGGTCGAGCACGTGCTCGACGAGGCCTTCGGGCCGGGTCGCCACGGGCGTACCGCCTACACGATCCGCGAGGGCA
>DATDLP010000500.1:0-4533 GCA_036519255.1 Croceibacterium sp. | reverse complement strand
CGTCGTCCCACGCGGCGGCGTCGACCGCGCCGCGCAGGATCGTCACCAGCGCCTCGTCGTCGGCCAGCTTGCGCGCCGCCGGCTTCGCCGCGGCCGGCTGCCGTTGCCTTCCCCGGGTCGCGGGCGCCGGTCTCGATGGTTCGGCAGGGACGCTTTCCGCGGTGGCCGTGCCGGGGTCCTCGAGGCTCTCGAGGTAGAGGAAGGTGGTGCACGCGTTAACGAAAGGATCGGGCGTCTTGCGGGCACCGAACCCGTAGACGTCGTGACCGTTGGCCTTGAGCTGCATGATCAGGGGGGTGAAGTCGGCGTCGCTCGAGGCGATGCAGAAGGCGTCGAGATCCTGCGTGTAGAGCAGTTCCATCGCATCGATCACCAGCGCGATGTCGGTGGCGTTCTTGCCGGCCGAGTAGCTGAACTGCTGGATCGGCCTGATCGCGAAGTCGTGCAGCTTGGCCTTCCAGCCCTTGAGGCTGGCGCTGCCCCAGTCGCCATAGGCGCGCCGGATGTTGGCCGTGCCGTACTTCGACAGCTCGGCGAGCATCAGCGCGATCTTCGTATGCGAGACGTTGTCCGCATCGATGAGCAGCGCGATGCGGCGGTTGACGGCCTGGCTGGCCGACCTGTCGTTGTCCATCGATCGTCCTTCACGCTAACTCGCCCGTGATCCCCTAATCGGGCCGGAGCGCAAGAGGAAAAGCCGAGAAGGGGCTACCGGCTACTGCGCCGCCGGCCGCGGCAGCGCGTCGATCTCCAGCCCCTTGTCCGGCGCGAGGTATTGCGCGGCCGTCGCGCGCACGTCTTCCGCAGTCAGCGCGGCGGGGCCTTCCTTGCCGCGCACGAAGCGGCCGATGCGATCGGGCTTGCGCTGGGCGCGCTCGACGAGGTTCATCCAGCCGCCATTGGTCTTGAGCGCGTTGTCGTAGGCCTCGATCATCCCTGCCCGCCGATGCGGCCTGCGCCATGGGTCTATTGCGCACCCGCCTTTGAGATGCGTTGAGGGTGCGCGTCTTGCTTGCCGAGCTCGTAGCCCGATGGGGCTCACCGGTTCGGGAGGCTAGATCATGCTGACGACGGCGGCGACGCCGAGGAGGAGCAGAGCCATGGCGCTGACGAGCGTCACCGAGATCGGATAGGCGGCTTGCCCGTGGATCAGACTGTCGTCGACCATCTCGTGACGCCGCCTGCGCAGTTCGAGCGCAAACTGAAGGTGGCGCACGATGCCGCCGATCAGCAGGAGTATGCCGATCAGGATCAGCGCGAGGCCGAATCTGCGCGCCGACTCTGCACTCTCGATGGCCCCCGCCTCGAAGGCCTTTCGAAAGGCCTCATGCACCGTGAAGCCGAAGCCGATCAGCGACAGCGACGTGCGAATTACCGACATCAGCGTGCGATCCGCGCTCATCCTCGTCCGCTGGATCGACATTCCCGTGCGGCGCATCGAGAGCTCCGTCCGGTCGCCCGAAAGGTCGGTCCGATATTCGGAGAGGTCGGTGCGATGCTCGGAAAGCCCGGTGCGGTGCCGCGAGAGGCCTGTGCGATAGTGCGAATAGGTCACCGAGGCGGTATCCGCGTCGCTCTCGTCGACAGACGGAATCGGATCGAGCGGAGGGTTGCTTAGACGGTCTGGCCGTATCGGCAGCGAACGCTTCTCGGCCATGCTGAGCTTCACCCTGCTTATGGATGCAGCCTGTTATTCACCCGCCCTTCTCCTCTGCGTACTGGGGGAAACCCCGATAGAGCGGGGATTGAACACACCCTATCTCCTTCACATGGCGAGACTCCAGGCGAGGCACAGCGTGACCAGGGCGGTCCCTCAACCCAGCGAGCACCCGGGGCCATGATACATCTGCTTGTGCAAAGCAGCCTGATCCTGCTGGTTTTCGCAGTCGGACTGCGCAGCCAGTGGGGCGATCTGTTTCACGTCGTGCGCAGGCCGCGGCTGTTCCTGTCGGGTATCGTGGCGGTCAATGTGGTCGTTCCGGCGGTCGCCGTCACGATGGTCGTGCTGCTGCCGATCGCGCCGGTGACCAAGGCCGGAATCGTGGCCATGGCCGCCGCGCCCATGGCTCCGTTCCTACCGGCAAAAATGCTCAAGCTGGGTGCTGCCCAGCCGTTCGCCACAGGGTTTTACGTCGCGCTCATCATCACCGCGATCCCCGTCGTCCCCGCGACGGTCTGGCTCATCGGCCGGCTCACCGGGCATCAGGTCGGCCTGCCGGTCGACGAGTTGGCCCTGTTCGTACTTACCTCGGTGCTCTTGCCCTTGCTGGCAGGCCGACTCGTCGCGGGCGTGGTCGGCGAGAGGGCAGCCACGCTGGCCAAGCTGGCGACGAACGCCGCGTACGTCATACTCCTGCCGATCGTGCTGCTGCTGCTGGTCAAGACTGGTGGCGGGATCGCCGCGCTGGTGGGAGACGGGACGCTCGTGGCGATCGCGGTCACGGTGCTCGTCGGTCTGCTCATGGGTCACGCATTGGGCGGACCCGAGCCCGCCAATCGCCGGGCGACGGCGCAGGCGGCGGCAATGCGACACCCGGGCATCGCCGCGATGTTCCTGCGCGACAATTCGGCAGACCAGCATGCCATGCTTGCGGTGGTTCTGTTCCTGCTCCTCAGCGTGATCATCTCGGCGTTCTACGACGCGTGGATCACGAAACGCGATCGAGCTGCAGGCGGCGAAACGCCGCATGAAGCGCTTTAGGGACGCTGAAAGATCGCATGGTCTGGCTCGATCAAATCGCCGAATTGCTCGCATCCGGCATCGAGCTGGTCATGCTGGCGATCCTCACCATCGGGACGCTGAGGGCCGTGCGAGCCGTCGCCGGTCATGTCGTCCGCAGTGAAGCGCTCGCAGGGAAAGTCCGCGAGATCTGGCTGCATTATGCGGGCTGGATCGTTCTCGGGCTGGACCTGGCGCTCGCGGCAGACCTGATCCGCACGGTGATAGAGCCCGGTTGGGAAGACATCGGCCAGCTCGCCGCGATCGGCGCGATCCGTACGGCGCTCGCCTGGTTCCTCGCCAAGGACATCGCCGAGTGGCGCGATGCTCCCGTAGCGAAGGCCGGGCAATGAAGCGCGCAGGACTCGCCTCGACGGACGACATGGTCTGGCTGGAAGGCGGCGTGTTCAAGATGGGGTCGGACGCCCACTATCCCGAAGAGGCACCGCTCCATCCGGCCCGCGTCGACGGCTTCTGGATCGATCGGGCGCCGGTGAGCAACGGGCAGTTCGCGCGCTTCGTCGAGGAGACGGGATACGTCACGACAGCCGAAATCGCGCCCGACCCGAAGGACTATCCCGGAGCCCTGCCCGAGATGTGCCGACCGGCTTCGCTCGTGTTCGTTGCGCCCCCGGGGCCGGTCGACCTCTCGAATGTCTTCAACTGGTGGTCATACGTGTTCGACGCGAACTGGCGCCACCCGCAGGGCCCGGGGAGCGGCATCGAGAACCTCATGGATCATCCGGTGACCCACGTCAGCCACGCCGACGCGACGGCGTTCGCGCAGTGGGCAGGCAAGGACCTCCCGACCGAAGCCGAGTGGGAGTACGCCGCTTGGGGCGGGACCGAGAACGCCGAATTCTCGTGGGGCGACGAGCTCGAACCCGGGGGGCAGCACCGCGCCAACGTCTGGCAAGGCGCATTCCCATGGCAGAACACCGGTGCGGACGGCTTCGAGCGCACCTCTCCGATAGGCAGCTTTCCGCCCAACGGGTTCGGTCTTTACGACATGATCGGCAACACCTGGGAATGGACCGACGACTGGTATCTCACCAGGCATGCCTCGCCGTCGCCCAAGCCGTGTTGTATCCCGCATAACCCGCGCGGCGGAGGGCCCGGAACGAGCCATGACCCGGCCGACGCCGCGCGGATCGCCCGGAAGGTCGTCAAAGGCGGGTCGCATCTGTGCGCGCCCAACTACTGCCGGCGCTACCGGCCCGCTGCGCGGCACCCCCATCCGGTGGACACCTCGACCAGTCACATCGGCTTTCGCTGCATCAGGCGCCCCGCGCCGACAACCTCAGGGCACGGCTGACAGCGCAGCGGCCTCCGCCGCGCAACGGCCGTCCTGTTCCGGGATCGGCGCGAGGTTGGCGATCTCCTGCCCCGCAGCGCGCAGGTCGGCAAGGAACACGGGATCGGCATGCAGGCGGGCAACGGTACCGGATGCGATAACGCGACCCGCGTCGATGTCGCTCTGCCAGTGGGCATCGCACACCAGCCGGCTTTGCCCGAAATCGCGACCGCGTTGGAGGAGCGCGTCGGCCCTCTCGGGCACCAGCTCGGCCAGGACCAGCGCCCAGCCCCAGCCAACCGCGCTGTGTCCCGAAGGATAGGACCCGTCGTTGCGCAGCATGGCCTCGTCGCCGGGCGCGCAGGTCGCTTCCCGGTGAACCACGAACGGCCGGGTGCGCTTGTAATGATCCTTCGCGCCATAGGTCGAAAGGCCGACGTCGATCATCATCTTGCCCATCAGGGCGTAAAGCCGCGGCGTTCCCTCCTGCGAAATCGCCACGCCGGTGGCGCAAGAGAAG
>DATDLP010000499.1:0-13882 GCA_036519255.1 Croceibacterium sp. | reverse complement strand
CACGTCGCCCGCCGTCTGCTCGTGCACTTCGGTGAGCTCGATCCGCGTGGCGCGCGGCATGAACAGCGCGTAGATCTCGGCCCCGCCGACCACGCTGATGTCGCCCGCGCCGGCCAGCGCCAGCGCTTCGTCGATCGTGTGCACGACCTCGGCCCCCGGCGCCGACCAGTCGCGATTGCGGGTGAGCACGATGTGGCGCCGTCCCTTGAGCGGCGCGGGAAACGATTCGAAGGTCTTGCGCCCCATGATCATCGGGGTGCCCATCGTGTGTGCGACGAACCGCCGCAGGTCTTCCTTGATGCGCCACGGCACCTGCCCGTCGCGCGCGATCACGCCGTTGTCCGCGCGGGCGATGACATAGATGATGTCGCGGCTCACAGGCTCAGCCTCGTCACATGGCCCATCTTGCGACCCTCGCGCGCTTCGGCCTTGCCGTAAAGGTGGAGGTGCGCCGCGGGATCGGCCAGCACCGCGGCTGCCTGCGTGCCGTCGATGCCGATCAGGTTGATCATCTCGACGTGCCCTGTCACCGTCGCCGTGTCGCCGAGCGGTAGCCCACAGATCGCCCGCACGTGGTTCTCGAACTGGCCGGTGACCGCGCCCTCGATGGTCCAGTGCCCCGAGTTGTGCACCCGCGGCGCCATCTCGTTGAACACGGGCCCCTGCGCCGTGGCGAAGAACTCGAGCGTCAGCACGCCGACGTAGCCGAGCGCCTCCGCGACCGCCTGCGCCAGCGCTTGCGCCGCGGGGACCTGTTCGGCGATGATCGCCGGCGCGGGGAGCGTCGAGCGGGCGAGGATCCCGCCCTCGTGCACGTTGTGCGGCGAATCCCAGAACCGAACCGCACCGTCGCGGCCGCGCACGAGGATCACCGAGAACTCGGCCTCGAACCGCACCAGGCCTTCGTACACCAGCCCGTCGATGGGCACGCGCAAGCCCTCGGCCTCGTGCGCCGAGGCGATGCGCCACTGGCCCTTGCCGTCGTAGCCCTCGCGGCGGGTCTTGAGGATGCCCGGCGTGCCGACGCGCTCGATCGCCGGGCGCAGCGCGTCGTCGGCGTCGACCGCGGCGAATGCTGCCGGACGGCCGCCGAGCTGCTCGACGAAGCGCTTCTCCCGCAGCCGGTCCTGCGCCACCTCGAGCGCACGGGTGCCCGGCGCGAGCCGTTCTGGCGGGATCGCCGCGAGCGGCGCGACCGGCACGTTCTCGAACTCGTAGGTCACCACCGCGCAATCCTGCGCAAAGGCGGAGAGCGCGGCGCGATCGTGCCATTCGGCGCAAGTGAACTTGGCGCTGACCTCGGCCGCGACGCTGTCCTTCTCGGGCGCATAGATGTGGCAGCGATATCCGAGCTGCGCCGCGGCCACGGCCAGCATCCGGCCGAGCTGGCCGCCGCCTAGGATGCCGATGGTCGAACCGGGCGGGATCATTCGTCGCGCGGGGTCTCGGCCACCGAGGCGGTCTGCTCGGCGCGGAACGCGCGCAGGCGCTCGGCGAGCGCGGGATCGGACGTGGCGAGGATTGCAGCCGCGAGCAGCCCGGCGTTGGTCGCCCCGGCCTCGCCGATCGCCAGCGTGCCGACCGGGATCCCGGCGGGCATCTGCACGATCGACAGCAGCGAATCCTGCCCCTTGAGCGCGCGCGATTCGACCGGCACCCCGAGCACCGGCAGGTGCGTCATCGCCGCGACCATGCCCGGCAGGTGCGCCGCGCCGCCCGCGCCGGCAACGATCACCCTGAACCCCTCGTCGGCCGCGCCCTTGGCGAACGCGGTCAGCCGGTCGGGCGTGCGGTGCGCCGAGACGATCCGTGCCTCGTAGGCTACCCCGAGCCGGTCGAGCGCCTCGGCCGCGCGCCGCATGGTCGGCCAGTCGGACTGGCTGCCCATCACGATCGCGACTTCAGGGGCGACCGGTGCGGTCATCTCAGCGGTCCTTCAGGTAATGGCGCTCGCCCGCGCGCATTTCGCCGTCGAATTCGTAGACGATCGGCTCGCCGGTGGGAATCTCCAGCCCGGTGATGTCCGCATCGGAGATGCCCGAGAGGTGCTTGACCAGCGCGCGCAGCGAATTGCCGTGCGCGGAGACGATCACCGTCTCGCTAGCAATGAGCTCCGGGAGGATCGCACTCTCGTAGTAGGGCAGCACACGCTCGATAGTAAGCTTGAGGCTTTCTGTAGCAGGAATCGCGATCCCGGCGTAGCGCGGGTCGGCTGCGAGATCGTACAGCCCACCCGTCTCGAGCTCGGGCGGCGGCACGTCGAAGCTGCGGCGCCACACCTTGACCTGCTCGTCGCCGTGCTTGGCCGCGGTCTCGGCCTTGTCGAGCCCGGTGAGCCCGCCGTAGTGCCGCTCGTTGAGCCGCCAGTCCTTGGTCTCGGGGATCCACAGCCGCCCGCAAGCCTCGAGCGCGAGGTGCAGCGTCCTGATCGCCCGCGTCTGCAGCGAAGTGAACGCGCGGCTCGGCAGCAGGCCCTTCTCGGCCAGCAGCGCACCCGCCGCTTTGGCCTCGGCCACACCCTTGTCGGTCAGGTCGACGTCCCACCAGCCGGTGAAGCGATTCTCCAGGTTCCACTGGCTCTGGCCGTGGCGGACAAGGATCAGCGTGGGCAAGAAAAGGCTCCTCCGTCGTGGGAGCCCCGCCCGTTAGCCGCGCTCCGGCGCTTTGGGAAGGCCATCGTCCCGCTTGCCGGCCTCGCGCGCCTGCGCCTTGCGGCGCCGCAGGTTCTCGCGCAGCTTCGCCGCCAGCCGCTCCTCGCGGGTGAGTTGAGGCTTCTCTTCGCTCATGCCTCCCGCCTGCCGCCCCCGCTCGCGCTTGACAAGAGGGCTGCCTAAAGCCAATGGCGCGCGCCTGCCGGACGGGCTAAGCACGTCCCCGGCGCCTTCATGGTCCTGCTGCTGTAGCTCAGTGGTAGAGCGCACCCTTGGTAAGGGTGAGGTCGGGAGTTCAATCCTCCCCAGCAGCACCATTCCCCCGCTCCGCCCCCGCGCCCATAACCGCTTGCCATCGGCCGGTGTATTGCGCATCTAGCGCACCTATGGACGCGCCGGATCACGAGGGGGACGCGCTGACGCCGCTCCACCCGAACTACGTCAAGGTCGTGCGGCTCTTCACGCTCGGCTCCACGCTGCCGTTCGTGATCGGCGCGATCGGGTTCGAGCTCGCCGACCGGCTCCCGCGCGGGTCGTTCCTGATCCCCGTGCTGGTGGTCGCGGCGTTCCTGCTGATTCGCGTGCCGTTGCGGCGCTACCAGGCGCGCGGCTACCAGCTCGGGGCCGATCGGCTGCGGGTGGTGCGCGGGCTGCTGTTCCGCACCGACACCGTGGTGCCGTTCGGCCGGGTGCAGCACATCGACGTGAACCAGGGCCCGCTCGAGCGCGCTTACGGCCTCGCCACGCTCGCGCTGCACACCGCGGGGACGCACAATTCTTCGGTCACGCTGCCGGGCCTCGCCCACGCCGATGCGCTGGCGATGCGCGAGGAGATCCGCGCGCACGTCAAGCGCGAGACCGTGTGAGCCAGGCGCCGGCGTCCACGCCCAAGGAGTGGCGGCGGACCAGTCCGCTGAGTTTCGTCGTGCGCGCGGTCATGGGGCTGCGCAACCTGCTGTTCCCGGCGGCGGCGGTGCTGTTCGGCAGCCGCGGCTGGGACGGAGGCGCCGCGTTCATCGTGCCCGGGCTGGTCGGGATGGTGCTGATCACCTGGCTGTTCACGTGGATCGCCTGGCGTCACTTCCGCTACCGCCTCGGCGAGAGCGACATTCGGGTCGAGCGCGGCCTGGTCAGCCGCACGGCGCGCTCGGTGCCGTACGAGCGGATCCAGGACGTCAGCCTCGAGCAGAAGCTCGTGCCGCGGCTGTTCGGCATGGCCGAGGTCAAGTTCGAGACCGGCGCCGGAGGCAAGGACGAGCTGACGATCGGCTACGTCACCGCGGCCGAGGCCGATGCGCTGCGCGAGACGGTGCGCGCACGCCGGAGCGGCGAGGTTGCCGTGGCCGTCCCCGGCGAAGTTGCGCTGCCGGTCGAGGAGCCCTCGCGCACCTTGTTCGCGATGGACTTGCGGCGGCTCGCGACCTTCGGCCTGTTCGAGTTCTCGCTGGTCGTGTTCGCGCTGATCGGCGGCGCGCTGCAACAGTTCGAAGCGCTGCTGCCGTTCGACTTCTGGAACTTCAGGGGCTGGATCGGGCTGCTCGCCGGGCCGGGACACTGGCTGCAGGAGCTGGGCTTCGCCGCGCAAGTGCTCGGCGCGGCGCTCGCGCTCTCGCTGCTCGGGATCGTCGGCTTCGTCACCGGCCTCGGCCGCACCGTGCTGCGCGACTACGGTTTCCGGCTAGAGGAGACCGCCAAGGGCCTGCGCCGCCGCCGCGGGCTGCTGACCCGCACCGACACGGTCATGCCGGTGCACCGGGTGCAGGCGCTCAAGGTGACCACGCGTATCGTGCGCCGCCGGTTCGGCTGGTACGCGCTTGAGGTGGTCAGTCTGGCGCAGGACGCCAAGTCGGGCCGGCAGGTGGTGGTCCCGTTCGCGCAGATGAGCGAGATCGCTCCTGTGATTCGCGTTGCCGGGTTCGATCTGCCCGACGGCGACACCCACTGGCACCGGCTGAGCCCGCGCTATCGCTTCGACCGGGCGCTGCTCGGTGCGCTGCCGCTCGCGCTTGGGGCGATCGCGCTCGCCGCGGTGCGGCCGCTGTTCCCAGCGGAGGCCAGTATCGGGTCCCTGATCGGCGTGGTTGCGCTCGCCGGGATCGCGGCCTTCGTCGCGGCGCGCGAGCGGTTCCTTTCGCGGCACGACCGCCATGCGATCGACGGCGAGCGGATCTACGTCCGCCGCGGCTGGCTCGCGCCGCGGCTCGACATCGCCTCGCGGGTCAAGCTGCAGTCGGTCGAGATCGCGCAAGGCCCGCTCGCGCGGCGGCGTGGCTATGCCGACCTCAAGTTCGGCGTGGCCGGCGGCACGCTCGAGATCGGCGGCCTTCCGCTCGAGGACGCGCGGCTGATCCGCGATGGCGTGCTGCACTCGATCGCCAAGGTCGACTTCTCGCGCCTGCCCGGCTGAGCGGTCAGCTGTCGGGCGCGGCCAGCAGGTCGCTCCATGCGGGATTGCGGCGGAACAGCGCCGCGACGTAGCTGCACTGGGGGACGATCCTGAAGCCCTGCTCGCGCGCATCGGCCACCAGCGCCTCGACCAGCACTTGCGCCACGCCCTGCCCGCGCATTTCGGGCGGGACGAAGGTGTGATCTGCCACCCGCAGCGGCCCCATCGCATGCCAGGTCAGCTCGGCTGGGCGGTCGGCCCCGGGCAGCTCGGCGCGATAGCCGCCGTGGCTGGTTTCGTCGGTTCGGGTGATCGTTATCGCCTGTGGCATTGGGGCCAGTCTCCTTCTTGCCTCGAACACCGGGGCGAGCCATGGCGTTCCCATGCAGTTCCTCTCCGACAACGCCGCGGCGGTCCACCCGCAAGTGTGGGACGCGCTGCACCACGCCGACGCCGCCGACACGCCCTACGACACCGACCGGCTCAGCCGGCAGCTCGACGATGCCTTTGCCGCGCTGTTCGGCCGCGAGGTCGCGGCGCTGTGGGCGGCGACCGGCACGTCGGCCAATTGCCTCGCGCTGGCCACGATGGTCCCGCCGCACGGCGCGGTGCTGTGCCATCGCGAGGCGCATATCGAGACCGACGAATGCGGCGCGCCGGGCTTCTATCTTCACGGCGCGAAGCTCGTGCTCGCCGAAGGCGAAGGCGCCAAGCTTACGCCCGAGACGGTGCGCGCAGCACTCGAGGCGATTCGCAACGACGTTCATCAGGCGCAAGTTCACGCGCTGTCGCTCACCCAGGCGACCGAATACGGCCGCTGCTACCGCCCGCACGAGCTTTCGGCGATCGATGCCGCGGTCAGCGGGCGCAACCTGCGGCTGCACATGGACGGCGCGCGCTTCGCCAACGCGGTCGCGTTCCTCAACGTGCCCCCGGCCGAGGCCGCCGGTCCGGTCGACGCGCTGAGCTTCGGCTGCGTCAAGAACGGCGGCATGGGCGCCGAGGCGATCGTGTTCTTCGATCCCGAGCTGGCCGACGCGGCGCGCTGGCGCCGCAAGCGCGCCGGGCACCTGCAATCCAAGGGCCGCTATCTCGCCGCCCAAATTCTCGCCCTGCTCGAGGGCGACCTGTGGCTGCACAATGCTGCCGCCGCCAACGCCGCCGCGGCCGAAATCGCCGGCGCCGCGGCCGAGCGACTGCTGCATCCGGTCGAGGCGAACGAGGTGTTCCTGCGCTGCACCGCGACCGAGCGCGAGGCGCTGCGCGCGCAAGGCTTCGGGTTCTACGACTGGGGTCCCGACGCCGCGCGGTTCGTCGCCGCGTGGGACACGCGCGAGGAGCATGCTCGCGCGCTCGGCCGCGCCATCGCCGGGCTGTGACCGCCGAAAACCCGCGGCATGCGCTGCTGCGGCCGCGCATCGCGCTGCCGTTCCTCGCGATCTCGCTGATCTGGGGCTCGACCTGGTACGTCATCACCGGGCAGATCGACGGCGTGCCGGCGATGTGGTCGGTCACCTGGCGCTTCGCGCTGGCGAGCCTGGGCATGTTTGCGCTCGTGCTCGCCACCGGCGGCCGCTGGGCGATGCCGCGCTGCGCGCACCTGCTCGCGCTGGCGGTCGGGTTGTGCCAGTTCAGCGGCAACCTCAACTTCGTCTACCAGGCCGAGCTGCACCTGACCTCGGGCATCGTCGCGGTGCTGATCGGGCTGATGATCGTGCCCAACGCGGTGCTCGGCCGCGTGCTGCTCGGGCAGGCGATCACCTCGCGCTTCCTGCTCGGCAGCGCGATCGCGATCGGCGGAATGGTGCTGCTGCTGCTCAACGAGGCGCACGACGCGCCGCTCGGCGGCAACGTCGGCTGGGGCATCTGGCTCTCGCTCGGCGCGATGGTCGCGGCCTCGATCTCGAACGTGATCCAGGCCGGCGAGACGGGCCGTCAGGTGCCGTTGTTCACCCTGATCGCCTGGGCGATGCTCTACGGCACCGTATTCGACGCCGTGCTGGCATGGACTTTCGCCGGCCCGCCGGTGCTGCCCGCCGATCCGCGCTACTGGGCGGGGACCGCCTATCTCGCGTTCGCCGGCTCACTGGTGACCTTCCCGCTCTATTACCGCCTGATCCGCGAGATCGGCGCGGGCCGCGCGGCCTATCACAACGTGCTCGTGGTGATCGTGGCGATGTTGCTGTCGACGCTGCTCGAAGGCTATCGCTGGTCGCCGCTGGCCGTGGCCGGCAGCGTGCTGGCCTTGGTCGGCCTCGTCATTGCCCTCAGGGCGAAGTCGGTCTGAGGATTGCCCGCAAGCCCTCGCGAAAAGTCGAAAACGCCGGCTGCCAGCCGAGCACCCGCTTCGCCTTGCCGTTCGCGACCCGCCGGTTCTCGGCATAGAACGCGCGCGCCGGCGGCGAGAGCCCGGCTTCCTCGAGCGCTTGCAGCGGCGGCGGCGCGATGCCGAGCAGCCGGCAGGCCTCCTCGATTACCGCGTTCTGGCTCGCCGGCAGGTCGTCGGCGAGATTGTACGCGCCGGGCGGCGCACCCAGCCCGGCGATCACGCCCGAGGCGATGTCGTCGACGTGCACCCGGCTGAATACCTGCCCCGGCAAGTCGATCCGGTGCGCCTTGCCCGCGGTGACGCGATCGAGCGCGCTGCGCGCGGGACCGTAGATCCCGGGCAGGCGGAACACGCGCGCGCCGCGCTCGAGCCACGCGGCATCGGCCTCGCTCCGCGCCGAGCGCCGCCCGCCGCCGATAGGGGCGCTCTCGTCGACCCACGCGCCGCCGGTGTCGCCGTAGACCCCGGTCGACGACAGGTAGCCCAGCCGGCCGCGCCCGAGCGCGTCGCCGTATCGCGCCAGCACCGGGTCTCCGGATTCCGCCGGCGGAACCGAGGACAGCACGTGGCTCGCCGTGTCGAGTGCGATGCGCACGCCGTCGTCATCCTCGAAGGCATATTCCCCCTCGCCGCCCGTCCCGCTGACCGTCCACCCTCTCGCTTCCGCCGCGGCGCGGACGCGCTTCGCCGAGTAGCCGAGGCCGAAGATGAACAGATGCGCCACGCGTGCGTTCTACCCGCTGGACCGCGCAGCGAAAGCGCCTAGGAGGCTTGCATGGACATTGCCCGCACCCCCTCGACCCCCGACGGCAATCCCGAGATGGCCGACGCCGCGCCCGAGCCGAAGGAACCGCTGCTGATCCGACGCGAGGACTACGCGCCGTTCGCCTGGCTGGTCCCCGAGATCGCGCTCGAATTCGATCTCGGCCTCGAACGGACGCGGATTCGCTCGTCGCTCACCGTGCAGCGCAATGCCAAGGCCGTTCCGGCCAGCTCGATCCGCCTCAACGGCGACGGACTCACGCCGCTCGAAGTCGTGGTCGACGGGCAGGCGATCAACTCGTGGAGCCTCGACGGCGACGACCTGATCGTGCCGCTCTCCGCCGAGACGCACCACATCGAGATCGCCACCGAGATCGATCCCTCGGCCAACAGCCAGCTGATGGGCCTCTACGCCTCGAACGGCATGCTTTGCACCCAGTGCGAGGCCGAAGGCTTCCGCCGCATCGCGTTCTTCCCCGACCGGCCCGACGTGCTCTCGACCTATCGCGTGCGGATGAGCGGCGCGAAGGCGCAGTTTCCCGTGCTGCTGTGCAACGGCAACCTCGAGGCCGAAGGCGACGGGCTCGACGGCACCCACTGGGCCGAATGGCACGATCCCTGGCCCAAGCCGAGCTACCTGTTCGCGCTCGTCGCGGGCGATCTCGTGGCCAACCGCGACAGCTTTACGACGATGAACGGGCGCGAGGTCGATCTCGCGATCTGGGTTCGCGACGGCGACCTCGAGCGCACCGAGCACGCGATGAACTCGCTCAAGCGTTCGATGCAATGGGACGAGGATACGTTCGGCCGCGAGTACGACCTCGATGTGTTCAACGTCGTCGCGGTCAGCGACTTCAACATGGGGGCAATGGAGAACAAGGGTCTCAACGTCTTCAACACCAAGTACATCCTCGCCGACCCCGAGACCGCCACCGACGGCGACTTCGATGCGATCGAGGGCGTGGTCGCGCACGAGTACTTCCACAACTGGTCGGGCAACCGGGTGACCTGCCGCGACTGGTTCCAGCTCAGTCTCAAGGAAGGCTTCACCGTGCTGCGGGACCAGCTGTTCAGCCAGGACGTGGGTTCGGCTCCGGTCAAGCGGATCGAGGACGTGCGCGTGCTGCGCGCAGTGCAGTTCCCCGAGGATTCGGGGCCGCTGGCACATCCGATCCGGCCCGACAGCTTCCGCGAGATCTCCAACTTCTACACCGCCACGGTGTACAACAAGGGCGCCGAGGTCATCCGCATGATGCGCACGATGGCCGGCCCCGAGCGCTTCCGTGCCGGCTGCGACCTCTATTTCGACCGCCACGACGGCCAGGCCGCGACTTGCGAGGATTTCGTCCGCGCGATCGAGGACGGCGCCGGGCTCGAGCTCGGCCAGTTTCGCCTGTGGTACGAGCAGGCCGGCACGCCCCGGGTCTCGGTCCGGCTCGAGCACGAAGGCGAGACCGCCACGCTGCAGTTCCGGCAGGACGTGCCGCCGACCCCCGGCCAGGTACTCAAGAAGCCGGTGCCGATTCCGCTGCGCCTCGCGTTGTTCGACCGGGAAACTGGCCGGCACGGCGGCGAGCAGCTGTTTACGCTCGAACAAACTCAAGCGAGCCTGAGCGTCCCGGGCTTCGCCCAACCCCCCGTGCTGTCGATCAACCGCGGCTTCTCGGCGCCGGTAGCGATCGAGCGCGAGGTGTCGCTCGACGATCTCGTGTTCCTCGCCGCGCACGACGACGATCCGTTCGCGCGCTACGAGGCGATGCAGGACCTGATCGTCGGCCATTTGCGCGATGCCGCGGGCGGCGCGCTCGGCGAGGCGGACCGCGCGGCTGGCCGCGAGGCGATTCGCACCGCGCTCGCCGCGGTGCTGGCCGACGACAAGCTCGACGATCTGATGCGCGGCGAGCTGATGATCCTGCCCGGCCAGTCCTACCTCGCCGAGCAGATGCTCGTCGCCGACCCTGGGGCGATCCACGCCGAGCGCGAGGCGCTCAAGGGCTGGCTCGGCGCGGTGCTCGAAGACGAGCTCGCCGCGCTGCACGCGCGGGCCTGCGCGGTGCCGTACGATCTCGGCGCATCCGCGCGCGGCGCGCGCAAGCTCAAGACCCAGGCGCTGGTGTTCCTCGCCGCCGGGGCGCCCGCGCGGGCGGCGGAGATGGCCGCGGCGCAATACGCCGGCGCGGATAACATGACCGATCGGCAGGGCGCGCTGATGGTGCTCGCCGGGCTCGACACGCCCGAGCGCACGCACACGCTGCTCGACTTCTATCAGCGCTACCGCGGCAACGCGCTGGTGATCGACAAGTGGTTCGCGCTCCAGGCGCAGTCGCTGCACCCGCAGGTGCTCGAGCACGTCAAGGCGCTCGCTGACCACCCGGACTTCACCTTGCGCAACCCCAACCGCGCGCGGTCGCTGTACATGCCGTTCACCGGCACGCCGCACGGCTTCCATGCCGAGAGCGGCGAAGGCTATCGCCTGGTGGCCGACCTGATCCTCGCGCTCGACCCGATCAACCCGCAAACCGCGGCGCGGTTCGTGCCGCCGCTCGGCCGCTGGCGGCGGACCGAGCCCGCGCGTGCGGCGTTGATGCGCGCTGAGCTCGAGCGGATTGCCGCCGCGCCGAAGCTGAGCCGCGATACCTACGAGCAGGTCACGCGCAGCCTTGGCTGATTCGGTTGAGGTCATTCGCTCCGATGCGCTGGCGGGAATTCCGCATGGCTTTCTCGGCCGGCGAGGCGGGCTGTCGCAAGGCTTGGTCGCTGGCCTCAATGTCGGGTTGGGAGCGGACGACGACCGCAATAGGGTCATGAAGAACCGCTGGCGGGCAGTCGCTGCGGTGCGTCGCTATGCGCGGTTAGCGACTGTCTATCAGCACCACTCGTCCGATGTCGCGGTCATTAAGGAGCCGTGGCCCGATGGCGCCGGTCCGCGTGCCGACGCGATGGTCACAGATGTGCCGGATCTCCTGCTCGGCGTGGTCACCGCCGATTGCGCGCCGGTGCTGCTGGCGGATCGGGAGGCGGGCGTGATCGGCGCCGCGCATGCTGGCTGGCGCGGCGCGCATGGCGGTGTGCTCGAGAACACGGTAGCCGCCATGGAGCGGCTCGGCGCCAGCGCCGGCAGGATCGCCGCAGCGGTGGGACCGGCGATCGCGCAGCCGAGCTACGAGGTCGATGGCGGATTTCGTGCCGAGTTCGCTGCGGGCGATGAGCGCTTCTTCGTCCCCGGCCGCGAGGGCCGCTGGCAGTTCGACCTCGAGGGCTACGTCGCGGCGCGCCTGCGCGCCGCGGGCGTCGCAACCGTCGATCCGCTCGGCCTCGATACCTATGCCGACGACACCCGCTTCTTCTCCTACCGCCGCGCCACGCACCGCGGTGAACCGACCTACGGGCGCCAATTCTCGCTGATCGGACTGCCCGGATGAGCTGTCAAAAGCAGGCCAAAATGCCTCTAGGCATGGACGATCCGCTCGTCTATCAGCCCGCCAAGTCGCGCCCCCGGGGGCCTCGGATGGGTCGCGGCGGGTCCAGAATTTCTTCGGTTCCGCGTCCGGGCTGCCGCCCACGGGGCCGGCAGGCAAGGCAAGGCAATGGCAACCACCACAGGCACCGCGGAACCCGAAGCGCTGGCCGCTGAGGAAGGCGTGCGGCGCCGCGATTTCATCAACATCGCGGCCGTAAGCGCAGCCGGCGTAGGCGGAGCTGCCACGCTGCTCCCGCTGATCAGCCAGATGGCGCCGTCGAAGGACGTGCTCGCCGAATCGACCACTGAGCTGGACATCGCGGCGATCGAGCCGGGCATGGCGGTCAAGGCGGTGTTCCGCAAACAGCCGGTCTTCGTGCGCAACCTCACCCCGCAGGAGATCGCCTCGGCCGATGCGGTGCCCACGGACAGCCTGCGCGACCCGCAGACACTGGCCGAGCGCACCAAGGAAGGCCACGGCAACTGGCTCGTGACGATGGGTGTCTGCACCCACCTCGGGTGCGTGCCGCTCGGCGCCGCCGAGGGCGAGAACCGCGGCGAGTTCGGCGGCTACTTCTGCCCGTGCCACGGCTCGCACTACGACACCGCCGGCCGCATCCGCAAAGGACCCGCGCCGGCCAACCTCGAGGTGCCGGACTACGCGTTCGCGTCCGACACCAAGATCGTGATTGGGCAGGAGTCCGCCTGATGAGCTTCCCCTGGGCCAACCACTACGAGCCGAAGGCGCCGCTGATGCGGTACCTCGACGAGAAGCTGCCGCTGCCGCGCCTCGTCTACAACGCGATCGGCGCCGGCTATCCGGTGCCGCGCAACCTCAACTATTTCTGGAATTTCGGCGTGCTCGCCGGGTTCTGCCTCGTGGTGCAGATCGTCACCGGGATCATCCTGGCGATGCATTACGCGGCCAACGCGGGCGTCGCGTTCAGCTCGGTCGAGCACATCATGCGCGACGTCAACTGGGGCTGGATGCTGCGCTACCTGCACGCCAACGGCGCCAGCATGTTCTTCGTGGTGATCTACCTGCACATCTTCCGCGGGCTGTTCTACGGTTCGTACAAGGCCCCGCGCGAGATGGTCTGGCTGCTTGGCGTGGTGATCTTCCTGCTGACGATGGCCACCGGCTTCATGGGCTACGTGCTGCCGTGGGGGCAGATGAGCTTCTGGGGCGCCAAGGTGATCACCGGCCTGTTCGGCGCGATCCCGCTGGTCGGCGAGCCTCTGCAGATCTGGCTGCTCGGCGGCTACGCGCCCGACAACGCCGCGCTCAACCGCTTCTTCTCGCTGCACTACCTGCTGCCGTTCGTGATCGTCGGCGTGGTCATCCTGCACATCTGGGCGCTGCACATCCCGGGTTCGTCCAACCCGACCGGCGTCGAGGTGAAGAGCGAGAGCGACACGGTGCCGTTCCACCCGTACTTCACCGCGAAGGACGGGTTCGGGCTCGGCGTGTTCCTGATCATCTATGCCGCGCTGGTGTTCTTCGGACCGAACCTGCTCGGCCACCCGGACAACTACATTCCGGCGAACCCGCTTTCGACGCCGGCGCACATCGTGCCCGAATGGTACTTCTGGCCGTTCTACGCGATCCTCCGCGCCTTCACCCAGGACCTGGTGATCCCGTTCACCACGGTGGTCATCATTCCGGCCAAGCTGCTCGGCGTGCTGGGGATGTTCAGCGCGATCCTGGTGTGGTTCTTCCTGCCCTGGCTCGACAAGTCGCCGGTGCGCTCGGGCCACTACCGGCCGCTGTTCCGCAAGTTCTTCTGGTACGGGCTGATCCCGGCGATGGCGGTGCTGTTCTACTGCGGCGGCGCCGCGGCCGAAGAGCCCTACGTCATGCTCAGCCAGCTCGCGACCGCCTACTACTTCCTGCACTTCCTGGTCATCCTGCCGATCGTCTCGATGATCGAGCGTCCGGAACCGCTGCCGTTCTCGATCACCGAGGCGGTGCTCGGCGAGGATAAGCAGGCGGTGCTCGGCGAAAACACCACTCCGGCCACCTGAGCGCGCGCGGACAAGGAAAGAACGACGCAATGATCAGGTTGATCGGCATTCTCATCGGGCTCGGCTTCACCGTCATGGTGCTGTGGGCCTTCGGTTCGGGCGCGGCCACGGTGATCGGCCAGGGGTACCTGGTCGAAGCCACCGCCGAGCGCGAGTTCCACGAGCACCCGCGCGAGCTCGCGCTCGCGACCGACGGGCCGCTCGGGCGCTTCGACCGGCAGCAGCTCCAGCGCGGCTATCAGGTCTACAAGGAGGTCTGCTCGGCCTGC
>DATDLP010000498.1:0-3512 GCA_036519255.1 Croceibacterium sp. | reverse complement strand
GCGTCGCTTTTGCTTCTCGCGATGACGCGGGCTCAGGCCGGCGTGAAGCGGCCGCTCTTCTCGTCGAGCAGGTGCAGCACCCCATCGGAGATGGCGAAGAACGCGCCGCGCAGCGTCAACTCATGGCTCCGTTCCTTCTCGCGCACGCAAGGAAACGAGCGCAAGTTGGCCAGGCTGACCCTGACCGCGGCCTGTTCCATCGCGCGCTCTGCCGGGCGTCCGCTGGTCCCGAGCTCGCGGGCGATCGGCTCGCGCGCCTCGTCGAGCATCTCGATCCAGTCGGCGATGAACCCGCCTTCGCCCGGCTCGGTGCCACGCAATTCCTGCGTCAGCGCGGCACGGCATCCGCCGCACATTCCGTGGCCGAGCACCATGATCTCACGCACCTTGAGCACCTGCACCGCGAACTCGAGCGCCGCGGAGACGCCGTGGAAACCGGGCGTGGTCTCGAACGGCGGGACCAGCGCAGCGACATTGCGGACCACGAATACCTCGCCGGGCCGCACGTCGAAGATCTGTGCCGGGTCGACCCGGCTATCCGAGCAGGCGATCACCATGACCCGCGGCTGCTGCCCGGCGCGCAGCGTTTCCCAGCGCTGGCGCTCGGGCTTCCAGCCTTGCTCGCGGAAACGGCGATAGCCCTGCAGCAGCTCGACGAGCTCGGTCGAAGGTACGATCATGCTCCGCCCCTATGCATACCACGAACGGCTGGCAAGCCAGCGGGGCCGCGCGGCATTGCCACTGACAAGCAGCTTCCCTAAGTGGGCCTGCGATGAACGACCTCTCCGCAGCTCCGCGCCCCGCACGCGAGCGCAAGCCCGACTGGATCCGCGTCAAGGCCCCGGTGAGCAAGGGTTTCCAGGAAACGCGCGACCTGATGCGCTCGCTCAGCCTCAACACGGTGTGCGAGGAAGCCGCCTGCCCGAACATCGGCGAGTGCTGGACCAAGAAGCACGCCACGGTGATGATCCTCGGCGACGTGTGCACGCGGGCCTGCGCGTTCTGCAACGTCAAGACCGGCATGCCGCGCAAGGTCGACCCGCTCGAACCCGAGCATGTAGCGGTCGCCGCCGCGAAGCTCGGCCTCGAGCACATCGTCGTCACCTCGGTCGACCGCGATGACCTGGCCGACGTCGGAGCCGGGCAGTTCGTCAAGGTGATCGAAGCGCTGCGGCGGACCGCGCCGGCGACCACGATCGAGATCCTCACACCCGATTTCCGCGGCAAGATGCGCCCGGCGGTCGAGGCGATCTGTGCCGCGGGGCCCGACGTCTACAACCACAACCTCGAGACCGTGCCGCGGCTCTATCCGACGATCCGTCCCGGCGCGCGCTACTACGCCTCGCTGCGGCTGCTCGAGGAGGTCAAGCGCCACGATCCGCGCATCTTCACCAAGTCGGGGATCATGCTCGGCCTCGGCGAAGAGCGGCTCGAGGTGCACCAGGTGATGGACGACATGCGCTGCGCCGACGTCGATTTCCTGACCATGGGGCAGTACCTCCAGCCGACGCCGAAGCATGCCCGGGTCGCCGAGTTCGTCACCCCGCAGGTGTTCCAGGCCTACGGCGCGATCGCGCGGGCCAAGGGCTTCCTGCAGGTCGCCGCGAGCCCGCTGACCCGCTCGAGCTATCACGCGGGCGAGGACTTTGCCGAGATGCGCGCCGCGCGCGAGGCCAGGCTGAAGCAGCAGGCCTGATGCCCGGTATCCGCGAAACCAGGCGCCTGCCGTACAGCGCCGAGCAGATGTTCGATCTCGTGGCCGACGTCGCCCGTTATCCCGAGTTCCTGCCATGGGTCGTGGCCACGCGCGTGCGTTCGGACGACGGCAGCGAGATGGTCGCCGACATGCTGGTCGGCTTCAAGGCGCTGCGCGAGAAGTTCACCTCGCGCGTGCTCAAGGACCGCGCGAACCGCCTCGAGGTGATCTACGTCGACGGGCCAATGCGCGACCTCGACAACGTGTGGCATTTCCGGAATCTGCCCGAAGGCGGCTGCGAGATCGACTTCTGCGTCGACTTCACGTTCAAGAACAAGATGTTCGAGATGCTCGCCGGGCAGTACTTCGACCGCGCATTCCGCAAGCTGGTGACCGCGTTCGAGGCGCGGGCCGATGCGCTCTACGGCAGCAGCAGCTCGAGCGCGCAGAGCGTCGCCTGAAGCCGCACACCGGCGCGGTCCTTCTCGTCGAACAGCCGCGATTCGGCATCGGGCGTGTCGCTGCCGCGCACCGCGCGCGCGAACACCACGGTGCCGACCGGCTTGCTCTCGCTCCCGCCGGTAGGACCCGCGACTCCGCTGATCGCCACCGCGACGTCGGCTTGGCTGCGTTCGAGCGCTCCCCGGGCCATCGCATAGACGCAGGCGACCGAAACCGCGCCGAACGCGTCGATGATGTCCTCGGGCACGCCAAGCGCTTCCTGCTTGGCGTCGTTCGAATAGACCACGAACGCGCGATCGAGCACGGCTGACGAGCCCGCAATCTCGGTGATCGCCGCGGTCACCAGCCCGCCGGTGCAGCTTTCGGCGACCGCCACGCGGCGCCCGGCGGCGGCGTTCTGCTCGACCACCTTGCGCGCCAGCGCGACGACTTGCTCGGGGAGCAACGAGGCGGTCATGCGCGCGCGGAACAGACCGGCAGCCGGTCGGAATCGGCGAAGCCCACCAGCAGGCCGATCAGCGTTCCGGCCACTTCGGGATCGATCGGTGCCATCACCTCGATCACCCGCTCGAGCCGCGAGCAGTTCTTGAGCGCGATCTTGGGTGCGGTCTCCTGCACGATCAGCGCATCGACCAGCGGGCGCACCGCCTCGTCGGGCAGGGTCGAGACCGCGTCGAGGCCCTCGTTGCCGCTACCGGCACCGCCTGCGAAAAGCTTGAACAGCCCGGCCCGGGCGCGTGGCCAGACGGTCGGCTGCAAGGCCGTATAGCGTGCGGTCAGCGCATTGCTGCGGCGGGCGAGGTAGCCGCTGTCGGACAGCTCGCCACCGCAGCGCTGCCTCACCGCCTGGACGATGCCCGGCACGCTGTAGATCGCTATCGCGCTCACCTCCTGCTCGGTAACGCAGGGCCGCGCCTGCTGCGCCGCGGCGACGGCGGACTGCAGCAGGAGTGCCGCCACGCCGGCGACCGCGAGAAGCCTTGCGGGTGTGTTCATTGCCGTCACGTCCTTTCGCGCGGAACCAGCGTCGCCACGGCCTGGGCGGCGATTCCTTCGCCGCGGCCGGTGAAGCCGAGCCGCTCGGTGGTAGTCGCCTTAACGTTAACCGCGTCTATCCCGGTGCCGAGCAGTTCGGCAAGCCGTACGCGCATCGCGTCGCGATGCGGACCGATCTTCGGCGCCTCGCACACGATCGTCAGGTCGACGTTGCCGACGCGAAAACCGGCCTCGGCCGCGAGCGCGACCGCGTGCTCGACGAACCGGCTCGACGGCGCCCCGCGCCATTGCGGATCGCTCGGCGGGAAGTGCTGGCCGATGTCGCCCGCGCCGGCCGCGCCGAGCACCGCATCGACCA
>DATDLP010000497.1:0-2358 GCA_036519255.1 Croceibacterium sp. | reverse complement strand
GGCGTGGAGCAGGTGCGTGGCCGAATGGTTGGCGCGGATCGCATCGCGCCGCTCGATGTCGACCTCGAGGTGAACGCTGTCGCCGACCGTGATCGTACCGGCCTCGACCTTCGCGCCGTGCGCGTGCAGGCGGCCGAGCGGCTTGGCGGTGTCGGTGACGGCGATGCTGAGGCCGCCCTCGCCGGTGATCGTGCCGGTGTCGCCCATCTGCCCGCCGCTCTCGCCGTAGAACGGGGTCTGGTTGACCAGCACGGTGACTTCGGCGCCGGCCTCGGCACGCTCGACTTCCCGGCCGCCGGCGACCAGCGCGACCACGCGGCCCTCGCCGGCGGTCGAGGCGTAGCCGGTGAACTCGCTCGCGCCTTCGCGCTCGGCGACGTCGAACCACACCTCGCTGTCGGCGGCCTGGCCCGAGCCCTTCCACGCGGCGCGCGCGGCGGCCTTCTGCTGCGCCATTGCTGCGTCGAACCCGGCGCGGTCGACGCCGATGCCGCGCACGCGCAGCGCGTCCTCGGTCAGGTCGTAGGGGAAACCGAAAGTATCGTAGAGCTTGAACGCGGTCTCGCCAGGGAGCTCGCCGCCCTCGCCCATCGCGCCGGTCGCCTCGTCGAGCAGGCGCAGGCCGTTGGCGAGCGTCTGGCGGAAGCGAGTCTCCTCGCGCTCGAGCACTTCCTCGATCAGCGCCTGCGCGCGGGGAAGCTCGGGATAGGCCTGGCCCATCTCGCCGAGCAGCGTCGGCACGAGCCGGTGCATCAGCGGTTCCTTCGCGCCGAGCAGGTGCGCGTGGCGCATCGCGCGGCGCATGATCCGCCGCAACACGTAGCCGCGGCCCTCGTTGGCCGGCAGCACGCCATCGGCGATCAGGAAGCTGGTCGAGCGCAAGTGGTCGGCGATCACGCGGTGGCTCGCCTGCTGCTCGCCCTCGGCGCGGGTGCCGGTCAGATCCTCGCTGGCCTCGATCAGGCGGCGGAAGGTGTCGGTCTCGAACACCGAATGCACGCCCTGGAGCACGCCGGCGATGCGCTCGAGGCCCATGCCGGTGTCGATCGACGGGCGCGGCAGGTCGCCGACGATCTGGTCCGCCTCCTGCACGTACTGCATGAACACGAGGTTCCAGATCTCGACGAAGCGGTCGCCATCCTCGTCGGGCGAGCCCGGGGGGCCGCCGGCAACGTCGGGGCCGTGATCCCAGAAGATCTCCGAGCAAGGGCCGCACGGGCCGTCGGAGCCCATGGCCCAGAAGTTGTCCTTGGTGGCGATGCGGATGATGCGCTCGTCGGGCAGGCCGGCGATGCGCTTCCACAAGTTCCACGCCTCGTCGTCGGTGTGGTAGACGGTGACCGACAGGCGATCCTTCGCCAGGCCGTATTCGCGCGTGACGAGGTTCCACGCGAGCTCGATCGCGCGCTCCTTGAAGTAATCGCCGAAGCTGAAGTTGCCGAGCATCTCGAACAGCGTCAGGTGGCGCCTGGTGTAGCCGACGTTGTCGAGATCGTTGTGCTTGCCGCCGGCGCGGACGCACTTCTGGCTGCTCGCGGCGCGCGGCGCGGGCGGTGCCTCGAGCCCGGTGAACACGTTCTTGAACGGCACCATGCCGGCGTTGACGAACATCAGCGTCGGGTCGTTGTACGGCACCAGCGGCGCCGACGGCACCGCGAGGTGATCGTTGGACGCGAAGTAGTCGAGGAACGCGCGGCGAATGTCGTTGGTCGAGTGCATGGGATGCGGATTAGGGGGCGGGAACCCGTGCGACAAGACGGATCAGTCGCGAAAGCACGTGACCGTCGTTTGTTCTTCCTCGGGGTGGATGCCGATCGAGGCGTAGCTCTCGAGGCCGGCGATGTCGCGGGTCTCGCCGGCGGGCGGCAGCTGCCATCCGCGCGCGTTCCAGACCGCACGCACGCGCTCGGGCCGCTCGGCGAACACGAGCGTGTAGTTCATCGGACCGCGCTCGACGCCGTGCTGATAGCGCACCCCGACGAGGTGAAGCCCGTGCCACGGCGCCGCGCTGTCGAGCCACAGGACCAGCGTCGCCTCGCCGGAGACCGCGTCGTACAGCGCCTGGTCGACGAGCGGCGTGGCGTTTGAAGGATCGGTCTGCCGCCGCGGAACGAAGACCGAGAACAGCCGGAGCAGCGCCGCGTTCGGGTGGCAATCGGCCGTGAAATCGACATCCTCGAGCGAGAACGGCGCGGGCTCCGGATCGGCTGCGTGGGCCGGGCAGACAAGCGCGGCGGCGGCGAGCAGGGACAGGGTCCGTGCGAACATCGACCCGCTCATGCCCGGTCCGATCGGGCGGTGACGATCCACGCCGCGGCGCGCAGCGCGACCATGCCGTCGAGCAAATGGCGCCGGGCC
>DATDLP010000496.1:0-2823 GCA_036519255.1 Croceibacterium sp. | reverse complement strand
CTCGCGGACGCAGGCTTCGGCGGCACTTACGTCCCGGTGCTCCCGCTCGCCGACGGCGCCGAAGCCGCGACCGCTGACGGCGCACGCCATCGCCTGCGCCGAATCGATTGCGGCGCGCTCGGCGGCGACTGGCTGCTCGAGCGCGCCGGCCCGCGGTCCGACGACCGCGCCCAGCCGCACGGCGACTGGCAACCGCAGTACAGCTTCGACCTTGCCGAGGTCGCCCCGGCCGATCTCGATCAGGCGCATCACTGGACCGCGACCGCGCCCGGCTCGCGCTTCACCAACCACCACATCGCCACCCGCGCGCTGCCCGACGGCTTCGCCAGCCTGGTCGATCGTACGTTCACGGCTGCGCGCGCGGGCCACGCGGAGGTGCGCGAGATCGAGGACCGGCAAGCTTACGGCAAGGTTCTGCGCGACATGTTCGGGCTGGCGCTTGCGCCTGCCGATCTCGACCGCCTGCCGCTGTTCTAGACGGCGGCGGCCGGGCACGGCATTGGAACGGTCCTACCTGGAGTACCTCATGCTGCGATTGATTGCGCTTTCCGCTTTGGCACTTGGCGCGCTGGCGCTCGCCGGCTGCAACGCCGTCAAGGGCTTCGGCCGGGACGTCGAATCGGTCGGCCAGGCGGGGGATGACGCCCTCTAGCCTGCCGCCGCCCCGGCCCGCTGGCGGGTCCGAGCTCGATCGCCGGGGGCTGCTCGGCGGGCTCGCGGCGCTGGGCGGGCTCGGGCTGACCGGCTGCGTCTCGCCCGTCGCGGTCGCGCAGCCGCCGCTCGTCACCGGACGCGGCGATCCGGGGCTGTATCTTGCCCCGCTGCGCGCCTCTATCCGGCGGATTTTCGAGATCTCGGTCTGCACCCGCCCGTTCCGTGCGGCGGGCCCGCGCCTGGATGCCGAGACGATCGGCGACGCACTGGTCGTGCACAACTACGGACACGGCGGCAGCGGCTGGTCGTTGTCGTGGGGCTCGAGCGCAATTGCGGTGCAGAAGGCGCTTGCCGGATCGCCACGCGAGATCGCCGTGATCGGCAGCGGTCCGCTCGGGCTGACTTCTGCGCTGCTCGCGCAGTCGGCCGGCACGCAAGTCACGATCTACGCGCGCGAGCTCGTGCCCGAGATGCCGTCGCTGCGCGCGACCGGCTCGTTCACGCCCGATTCGCGCATCGCGCTGACCGACGCGGTCGATCCGGCCTTCCCCGCCTTGTGGGAGCAGATGGCCCGCGCTTCCTACCACCGCTACAACGAGCTGCTCGGGCTGCCGGGCGACCCGGTGCAATGGGTCGACCGCTACACCGTGTCCGATCCCGGCCCGCGCCCGCCGCGTCCGCGGGTGGAGGGCGAGCTGGACTTCGCGAGCTACGAGGCCCACCTCGGCGACCTGCTGCCCCGCGGCGAGGCGATGGAGCCGGGCAGCACGCCGTTCCACGGCTTCTCGGTGCGCCGCGGGGCCAACCTGATGTTCAACCTCGCCAGCTACGCGAACATGCTGGTCGGCCAGTTCCGCCAGGCCGGCGGGCGGATCGAGCGCCGCGAGTTCCATGCGCCGGGCGAGCTCGCGCAGCTGCCGCAGAAGGTGGTGATCAACTGCACCGGCTACGGCGCCCGCGCGCTGCTCGGCGACGAGAGCGTGGTCCCGGTGCGCGGCCAGATCGCCTGGCTGATCCCGCAGCGCGAGTTCGACTACGCGCTCGCGTTCCGCGGGGTGAACGTGGTCCCGCGCACCGACGGGATCGGCGTGCAGGCGGTCTCGGGCGGCGACATGCGCGGGTATGGGGACGACAGCGCCGTACCCGATCGGGCGGAGGCGGAGGAAGCGGTCGCGACGCTGGCTGAGTTGTACGCGCGCTTCGGGCGCTAGAGCAGCGGCAGCGGCCTGAGCGTGCCGGGCGCAAGCGGCTCGACCATCCCCAATCGCCGGGCCAGCTCCGCATCGGCTCCAGGAAACCGGGTCAGGCATTGGCGTTGGACCGATCGGGCGAAGCCGAATCGCGACGCGGGCGTGATCGGGGCGAGCGCGATGTCGGTGAGCGCAAGCGTGCGCAAGCCGTCGACTGTCAGGGTGGCACCGCGCGTGACCGCCCCGCCGTATTCGCTCGACTCGTGCCAGTCGCCGCGCTCGATCGCGAGCCGGTGCCGGCGCTCGCCGGCCGCCAGCTGCAGGTCGGCCCTCGCCGCATCGAGCAAATCCGGCCGCATCGCGACCACCGCGTAGTCCTCTCGGCATGTTGCGCTGAACTGAGCGCGGGCGTGCTCGTTCAGCAACTGGTCGCGAAGATAACGCCCCGCGGGAACCGCGAGCGCCAGAGTGACGAATGCTATGGGCACGAGCTTGCGCGCGGCCCGCGTCGTCCGGCTGAACAGCAGCGCATGGAATGCCGCTAAGGGGCCGCCAAACGCCATCGTGGCGCCCAGCATGTCTTCCTGATGCTGTCGCGGTTGAGCCACAGCATCAGCTCGCGGGCAAGCACGAGCCCGATCAGCGCGAACGTCACGCTTGCGAACAGCGGAAACCGCACGACCAGCCGCTGGGTCGGCCACAGCAAGGCGGGTCCGACGACGAGGCTCGCCGGCAGCGCGACGATCGCTCCCTCGAGCGCGGCGAACGCCACTGCCACGAGGACGGAACCTGCGTCTTCGATGCGCGTGGGCAATCCCCACTGGAACGGGACCGCCACGATCGCCGCAACGAGGCTGCCAAGGAGCGCCGCGGCGCCGGAGACGATCGCGCAATGCCCGAGGGAACGGGATGGGGTGCGCGCGGCGGCTTCGGGTGGAAGTGAGTGGGTGTCCACGCCCGGCCGGTAGCAACCGCCGGT
>DATDLP010000495.1:0-2387 GCA_036519255.1 Croceibacterium sp. | reverse complement strand
CTATTAGGGTACATATCACGAACATCGCGATAGTGCGAGTCGGGTGGACCCCCGCCCTTCCCCCAACAGAACGGATCAATCCCATGACCAAGCCGAAGCCTCGGCCCGAGTGGACGCGCGCGTTCCTCGCCGCGCTGGCCGAAACCTCCAACGTCGCGCGCGCCGCGAAGGCGGCCGGCGTCTGCACCTCGACCGTGTACGAGGCGCGCCGCGACGACCGCGCGTTCGCCCGGGCGTGGGGCGCGGCGCTGTGCGAGGGCTACGACAACCTCGAGATGGAGCTGCTCGGCCGGCTGCGCGAAGGCGAGATCAAGCGCGCGGCCGGGGCCAAGGTCGGCGTGCGCACGTTCGACAACGCCACTCGTTCCGCCTGCTGACTGTGCATCGCGAAGCGGTGGCGAGAGCCAAGTCGCAGGACGCGAACGTCAGCGCGGCCGAGGTGCGCGCCTCGATCGAACGCAAGGTCGCCGCGTTCAAGGCGCGCGTGATCGCGCGGATCGCGGAGGAGGGCGGCGATGGCGGCGCGGATTGATCCCGAGGCCTGGCTCGGGGCGCTCACGCCGCGCGAAGTTCGCGGCCACGTCGACCGGCTCGGGCCGGAGGAGCGGAACGAATATGCCTACGTGTTCAGCACCACGGCGCATCCGGGGCAGTTGCCCCCGCCGGGCGCGTGGCGCACCTGGCTCATGCTGGCAGGGCGCGGCTACGGCAAGACCCGCGCGGGCGCCGAATGGGTGCGCGCGGTGGCCGAAGCCGATCCCGATGCACGGATCGCGCTGGTCGGCGCCTCGCTCGGCGAGGTGCGCAGCGTGATGGTCGAGGGCGAGAGCGGGCTGCTCGCCTGCTGCCCACCCGCGCGGCGGCCGGTGTTCGAGCCGAGCCTGCGCCGCGTGGTGTTCGCCAACGGCGCGCTGGCGCTGCTGCATTCGGCCGCCGAGCCCGAGAGCCTGCGCGGCCCGCAGCACAGCCACGCCTGGTGCGACGAGATCGGCAAGTGGCCCAACGCCCACGGCGGCGCGATGCGGGCCTGGAACAACCTGCTGCTCGGGTTGCGGCTCGGCGACGACCAGCGCGTGCTGGCGACGACCACGCCGCGCGCGGTGCCGCTGGTGCGGCGGCTGCTCGACGGCGAGGGCGTGGCGGTGACGCGCGGGCGGACCGCGGATAACGGCCACCTGCCTGCGCGGTTCGTGCGCGCGATGCGCGCCGAGTTCGGGCGCTCGCTGCTCGCGCGGCAGGAGCTCGACGGCGAGCTGATCGACGAGATCGAAGGCGCGCTGTGGAGCCGGGCGCTGCTCGAGGATTGCCGCGAGGAGAGCGCGGCATCTCCGGCGAGGCGGGTGGTGATCGGGGTGGACCCGCCCGCCTCGTCGGACGGCGACGCGTGCGGGATCGTGGTCTGCGCGGCTTGCGAGGACGGGATCGCGCGGGTGCTGGCCGACTGCTCGGTGCGGCGGCCGACCCCCGAGCGCTGGGCGCGCGCGGTGGCCGCGGCGGCGCGGGCGTGGCAGGCCGACCGGGTGGTGGCCGAGGCCAACAACGGCGGCGAGATGGTGCGCACTGTGCTGCACGCGGCGGACATCGCGCTGCCGCTGCGGCTGGTCCACGCGAGCCGCGGCAAGAGCGCGCGGGCCGAGCCGGTGGCGGCGTTGTACGAGGCCGGGCGAGTGCGGCATTGCGGGCAATTGCCCGAGCTCGAGGACCAGTTGTGCGGGTTGCTGGCCGGCGGGGGTTACGAAGGGCCGGGGCGGTCGCCGGACAGGGCGGATGCGCTGGTGTGGGCGCTGAGCGAGCTGATGCTCGGGCGGCGGGTGGAGCCGCGGGTGCGGGTGGTGTGAGTGCTGCCGTCCGTGCCGGCAGCACTCGCATGCCTGCCGGTCAAGCGCAGGAGTAGTACCCATAGTAGGTCGTGACCGTGTAGACCCAGCCGGTGGTGGTTCCGGCGCGGTCGCACACCACGCCGCGGTCGTCGACGAAGACCGAGCCGATCAGCTGCCCTTGGGCGTTGTAGAACTCGTACAGAATCGAGGCGCTGGCGGGCGACGCGGCCAGCACAGCGATCCCCGCGCTCGCCACCATCAACAACCTGGCTACTTTCTTGAACATGTCCTCTCTCCTCTGATTGGCGGGACGCCCGCCACCGGGAGGCTCGGGCGACGCGTCGAGTCGCTCAAGCGTTGAAAAATGCCATGTCATTGACTGCTATATTTTAGGCGGCAGGCCGGCTTCGAGCGTGGTCGAACCGAGTTCGAAAGCTGAAACACCGGCCCAGCTGCGCACGCTACCCGATAACGCAAGCCAGCCTCGCGCCGATCCCGACGCGAGCGGCGCACTGACGCCTCCCTAACAGACAGGAAACCCGACCATGTCCTTGCTCGACACGCTCC
>DATDLP010000494.1:0-4001 GCA_036519255.1 Croceibacterium sp. | reverse complement strand
GGCGCGCGAGCTCGCCGGGCCCGCGGTAATCGCCCGCGGCATCACGCTCGACCAGATCGTGCTTCGGCGAGTCGATCCCGACGCCGAGGGGATCGGGCAGCTGTCGCGCTCGATCGCCGCGCTCGACGCCGCCGGCCGCCGCACCGCCGAACTCAAGGGCAAATGGTGGCACAAGATCTCCGGTCCGCTGTCGGCGGTGCTGATGCCGTTGCTCGGCGCGGTGGCCGGTTTCGGGCTCGCGCGTTCGGGCCATCTGCTGGCACGCGCGATCATCGGCATGGCGTTGGGTTTCGCCTTCTTCGTGGTCGATAACGCCGCGCTGGCCATGGGCGGATTCGGCGGCTATCCGCCGCTGCTCGCCGCCTGGGCGCCGTTCGTGCTGTTCTTCCTGCTCGGCGAAACGGTGCTGATCCGCACCGAAGAATGAGCGGAGGGCAAGGCACGCATCCCGCTTGCCACGCCACATTTTTGCCACTATTTGAGGACCCGCTCGCGCCGCTGCGAGTCCTCGTGGGCCCGTCCCACTCTAGGAGAACCTGATATGAAGAAGATTGCTCTGGCAGCTTTCTCGGCCACCGCTCTGCTCGCCCTGTCCGCCTGCGGCGGCGACGCCGCTGAGCCGGTCGTCGAAGAGACCACCGTCGTCGAGGAAGCTCCGGTTCCGGAAGCCACCGACACCGCCGCTCCGACCGACGCCGCGACCGACGCTGCTGCGACCGAGACCCCGGCTGCCGAGGACACTGCGGCTGCGACCGAAGCTCCGGCCGAGTAAGCCATTCCGCGTCGCCGGGTTCGGCCCGGAGACGCGAATGCAAATGGACAGGGCGCGTGAGCCGAAAGGCTCCGCGCCCTTTCTTTATGCGCGGCCGGGGCGCGCGGCCCAGGCCTCAGGCGGTAAGCTTGCCTTCGGGGGCGTCCCCGGGGTTGCGATGTCCCATCGTGCTGCGGGCAATCCGTCCGATCAGTCCGAACAGGCCGGGATAGCTGGCCCGGTCATAGGTCGAGCCGAGGCCGAGCCTGGCCCGCAGGCGGCGATGCGCTTCTCCGAGCGCGTGATACGGCAAGCTGGGCAGCAGGTGGTGGAGGGCGTGGTAGCGCAGCCCGACCGGGGCCCACAGTTCCGCCAGTGGAGCGGGCGGCGGCACGTTGACGGAATCGAGGAACTGCGCGGTCACCGTCATCGCTTCGCCGTCGTTCTCCCACAAATGCGCGACCAGCGTGCGCAGCTGGTTGAGCACCGCGGTTCCCGACAGCACGAGCAGGGCGATCACGAGGGGCTGCCAGCCGAGCCAGAACACGCTGGCGAGCACCGCCAGGGCCCACACCGACGCGCCCAGTTCCTGCCAGAACACCTGGCGGGCGAATTCGCCTTCGGGCGGCCGGCGGCGAAAGGCCGGATTGATCGACAGCGCCGAGAACCGCTCCCACACCGCGCGACGCAAGGGGGGGAAAGCGGCACCGAGCGGCACGAGCACGGCCGAGCGCAGCAGGAACGCCGGCGGGGCGAGCGCCGCGATCAGGATGAACAGCGGCAAGCTCCATGGCTTCATCAGGGCCAGCGGAAGATATTCGGGGTCGTCCGCCGTGCCGTAGCGGGTACGGGCGTGGTGGAGGGTGTGAACGTTCTCGTACATCAGCGAGGGCGTCAGCATCGGGATGCCCACCACGAGGTTCCAGGCGAAGCGGAAGCCGGGCAGCGCGTTGCGGTGGATGTGGGTCAGTTCGTGAATGAACAGCAGCGCGCGGTAGAGCGCGAGCGAGGCGAGCACGCCCGAAGCGACCGCCAGCAGCGCATTGTCGCTGAGGATGGCCCCGACGAGCGCTGCATAGCCGACCGCCGCCGACAGCAGCATGTCGGGCCAGTAGATGCCGGGCCGCGCAGTCGACAGGTCGCGTGTCACTTCGGCCGCGGCGCGCAGCATCACCTTGTCGTCAGGGATTGCCTCCGCGCGGGCGCGGCTCGGGTGTTCGATCCTGGCTTGCAGGGAGCTCATGCAACTGTTTTCCAAAAAAATGGCGCTTGCCGCTCCGGAGATTGCGCCGGGGGGCCGCGCTTGACAAGGGACCGAGACCATACACAGGGCTAACCGCTCCTGAACGAAGGCTATCTCGTGTCGACCGCAGAAATAGTGATTGCCCCCGTTTCCGGCAAGGCGGACTTCGATGCATTCATCGACTTCGCCTATGCAATCAACGCCAGCGATCCCAACTGGGTGCCGCCGCTGCGCGCCGAGGTGGTCGAGCTGCTGACCCCGGGAAAGAACCCGTTTCACGAGCACGCCAAGGTCCAGCTGTTCCTCGCGCGCCGCGGCGGCAGGGTCGTGGGCCGCATCTCGGCGCACTACGACGAGCTCGCGCTCGCGCAACCGCCCGAGCAGGGCATGGGCCCGGGCACCGGCAACTGGGGCCTGTTCGAGGCGGAAGACGAAGCGGTCGCGCAGGCGCTGATCGCCCGCGCCGAGCAATGGCTGCGCGATCAGGGCATGACGCGCGTGCTCGCGCCGATCAGCCTGTCGATCTGGGAAGAGCCCGGCCTGCTGGTCAAGGGCCACGATCATCCGCCGATGGTCATGATGGGCCACAACAAGGCCGAATACGAAGCCTGGATCGAAGCCGCCGGCTATACCGTCGCCAAGCGGCTGTTCACTTACGACCTGCCGGTGAAGGGAGGCTTCCCGCCGCTGATCGACAAGATCGTCGCGCTCGGCGAGAAGAACGAGCGCATCCGCATCCGCCAGGTCGACAAGCGCTACTTCGAGCGCGAGGCGGCGATCATCCTCGGCATCCTCAACGACGCCTGGTCGCAGAACTGGGGCTTCGTTCCGTTCACCGAGACCGAGAAAGCCTACGGCGCCAAGAAGCTCGCCCCGCTGATCTACGAGGACGTCAACATGATCGCCGAGCTCGACGGCGAGCCGGTCGCGTTCATGATGTCGCTGCCCGACGTCAACGCGGTGCTCAAGCCGATGCGCGGCAAGCTGTTCCCCTTCAACTTCATCAAGCTGCTGTGGTGGCTGCGCAAGGGCAGGCCGGCCGATTTCCGCGTGCCGCTGATGGGCGTGGTGCAGAAGCTGCAAGCGAGCCGCATGGCGAGCCAGTTGGCGTTCATGATGATCGAGCATATCCGCCGGGCGGGCGTCGCGAACCACAGCGCCGGGCGGGCCGAGGTCGGCTGGATCCTCGAGGACAACCAGGGGATGGTGGCGATCGCCGATGCGATCGGCAGCACGGTCAACCGCGAATATCGCATTTACGGCAAGCAGCTGTAAGGCCGGGTCGGGCCGGGGAACTGCGATCCGCCGCTTTCCGTTACCATCATGCGCGAGCCGATCAGCGCTTCGCCAGGGACAGACATGCGCCGCGAGAAGAGTGACAAGAGCAGCAAGCGGCCCCGCAAGCGCTCGCGGCTGGGCCGCGTGCTGGTGGTGGAGGACGATCCGATCATCGCCCTGGCCATGGAGGCGGCGCTGCGCGATGCGGGTGCTGCCGAGGTCGTGGTGTGTGCGAGCATCTCGTGCACCATGGACGCGCTCGAGCGAGGCCCGGCCGCGGCGATAGTGCTCGACGTCCATCTCGCCGACCGCAGCGACGGCTGGGCGCTGGCCGAACTGGCCGACCTGCTCGGTCCCAAGCCGCCTTACATCGTCTTCGCGACCGGCGCGCCGCAGGATATTCCGCCCGAGGTCGCCGAGATCGGGCCGGTGTTCGAAAAACCCTACGATCCGGCGCACCTGGCCGAAGTTCTCGCGAGCGGGGTGAAACGCGGGCTGTTCGCCCGGCTGCTGGGCTGACCGGCAGCTCCACCGCCGTTCCATCATTGGCAACACACTGACAGATGGATAAAAAAAGGCCCCCGCTCGCTGAGCGGGGGCCTTTCGGGATCGTATCACCAGCCGCTTGGACGGGAGGGGGGGTCTCGGCGGTGACATAGCGATAATGAGCGAGCCGAGCGGTGGTTCCCTAGCCGATGAAAATTTTTTTCGGGTTTGCGAAAATCGCAA
>DATDLP010000493.1:0-12390 GCA_036519255.1 Croceibacterium sp. | reverse complement strand
GGAGATATTCGACCCGGAGATCCCGGTGAACATCTACGATCTCGGGCTGATCTACGGCGTCGAGGTAAGCGAGGACGGCGACGTTGAAGTGGTGATGACCCTCACCACCCCGCACTGCCCGGTCGCCGAATCGATGCCCGGCGAAGTCGAGATGCGCGTCGTCTCGGTCCCCGGCGTGCGCGACGCCGAAGTCACGCTGGTGTGGGACCCGCCGTGGGACCCGGCCAAGATGAGCGACGAGGCCCGGCTCGAGCTGGGCATGTTGTAGCGCGAGACGAAAGGCCCCATCTCGGAAGCGACATGACCGAAACGAAGACCCGCCAACGCCCCGCTGCCGTCAACCTCACCCCCGCCGCCGAAGCGAGGGTGGCGGCGCTGATGGCGAAAGCGCCTGCGGATGCCGTGGGCGTCAAGCTTTCGACCCCGCGCCGCGGCTGCTCGGGCCTCGCCTACTCGGTCGACTACGTGCACGAGGCGCAGCCGTTCGACGAGAAGATCGAGACCCCGGGCGGGGTGTTCTACATCGACGGCGCGAGCGTGCTCTACCTGATCGGCTCGACGATGGACTGGCAGGAGGACGACTTCGCAGCCGGATTCGTGTTCGCCAACCCCAACGCCAAGGGCGCCTGTGGCTGTGGGGAGAGTTTTACGGTATAATCCACCGCATGCCCCGTCGCGAAACCCGGCACGACATCGAGCGAGCGCTGTCCGAACAGCGCAACAAGCGCCTGCTCGCCCGCGACGATATCGAGCAGGCGCGCGCCAGGATGGAGCAGGACCTGGCGCGAATGCGCGCGGCGCTCGATCCCGTCGCGTTCGGCCTGATCCGCAAGCAGTTCGAGCAGAAGTTTCACCGGCTTCGGATCGAAGCGCGCAGCAATCGCCGCCGCCCCCGCGACGGCAGCATGCCCGCGCTGGTCGAGCCGCCGCGCGGACCCAAGCCGTTGGCTGGCGGAGCGGCTGCGCCGCTCGAGTTCGACTAGATCTCGCCCCCGGCGAGGAATTCGATCAGCGCCTGCTCGAACTCGTCGATCCGGCCGTCGGCGTGGACGTGTGTGTCGAGCCACTGCTGTTCGTCGGCGGTAACCTCCTCGGCGGCGCGCAGCTCGGCCAGCCGGTCGCGCGGAGGCTGCTTCTTGCCGAACACGACGCCGAAGGCGTTGGGCGAGCCTTTGGCCATTCGGCCGAGAAACCCGGTCACGCTGCTGCTGCTGTCGTCGTCCATGAACGCGTCGAGCTCGGCGGCGCGCTCGCGGCTGATCTGCGCGCTGCGCGAGGCGACGCCCTGGAGGTAGTTCGCGACGCCCTGCACGAACATCCGCTTCCACTCGGGCGCGTTGGCCGCATCGAGCGTCGCGTCCTTGAGGCGGAACAGCAGCTCGGCCTCGAGGCAGGACACGGCGGCGGGGCCGTCGCCCGCCGGAGCGAACAGCACGCGGCGCAGGATCGCGGCCTCGGCCGCGTTCACACAGCCCGCCTCGAGCGCGCCGCCGCGGCGCGTCGGGCCGCTGCCGGTGAGCACCGCCTGCTCGACCTGTTCGAGCACATAGGCCTTGAGCCGCTCGGGCGCGTTGATGCCGCGCTCGAGAACCCGCACGAGCAGCTCGAGTTCGGTCATGCCGCCGAGCGCGCCGTCACGGTCTATCCGCGCGATCAGCCAGGCGGCGTTGTCCTCGGTGATGTAGCCCTTGGGCTCCGAGCCGTTGATCACGAACTCGCCGATCGCCTCGACGAAGAAGTCGCTCCATTCGGGAGTCGCCTCGGCCAGCGCGTCGTTGAGCACGAAGACAGCCTCGACTTCCTCGGCCGCCATCGCGCCATCGGCCCAGCCCGCGCGGCGCAGCGAGAGAATCTCGTCGGCAGTGATCGCGCCGTCGGTTGCGGCCTGACGGGCGATGTCGGCGAAGTGCATGGTCATTGCTCGTACGGACTCCCCAATTTGCACCGGCGTATCGCGCAACAAGCTTAAATTGGGGTTACTCCTAACGCCGCAGCGCCGCGACGCAGGCCGCGCGGTCGACCGCTTGCCCGTCGCTCACGCGGCGCGCCTCGACATACGTCGCGACCGGCTCGGCACCCTCGCGCAACGGGTAGAGGAACACGTCGAGCACGCAGGGCTCGCCGGCGAACTGCAGCTTGCGCATGTCGCCCTCGCGCACGTCGAGCCGCGGCTCGCCGAACCGGCGCGCGAGGCTCGCCGCGTCCTGCTCGATCACTTCCTCGAGGCCGGGCAACCGCTGGATCTGCGGCGCGCGGGCATCGGTGACCGGCGGCGGCGCGGGCCGGGTCGGCGGCACCGGCACGTCGATCCGCGGCCCCGAAGCCGGAGCCTCCTGCCGCGGTGTCGGAATCGCGGTGGTGGTGCAGCCCGCGGCGAGGAACAACGCGCCGAGCGCGGGAAGGAGGCGCGGGTCAGGCCGCATCACGGGCGATGTCCTTGCGATGGATCAGATGGGTTGCCGCCGCCGCGCCGAGGATTGGCGCGACCAGGTTGACGAACGGCAGCGAAAGCAGCGCGGTCACCGCGCCACCGAGCAGGAGCCGCTCGCCGCGTCCGACCGGCGCCCTGTCCGCCGCGTCCTTCCGGTGCCGCAGCCAGACCATGTCCTCGAGCTCGCGCCCGACCAGCGCGGTGTTGACCACGAAGAACAGCAGCGCGGTACCGACCCCGGTGACCAGCAACGCCAGCGCGAACGGCAGCGCGATCAGGTTGACCACCAGCGCGCGCAGTGCCGACCGCATGCTGGCCGAGAACTGCTCGCCGAGCGGCAAGTCGCGTGCTCGTACGGCGGCGTGCGGATAGTGCCGCGCCTCGACCGCCTGCACCACCTCGTCGGCGAAGAAGCCGATCACGGCCATCGCGACGATCCGCCATACGAGCCACAGGCCTACCAGCGTGAACGCGAGCGAGGCCGCCTGCCGCAGCCAGCCGGCGCCGGCGAACAGGCCCTCGTCGAGCCCGGCGCGGTCGAGCGCCCGGTCGAGCAGCAACCACCCGCCCCAGGCAATCGCAGCGACCAGCACGAGGGTCACCGCCACGCTCTTGGCGAGGATTCGGAGCACGCGCGGATCGGCCAGTTGGCCGAGCGCGAGCGTCAGCGAGGAAGCGACGGATGGCATCCGTGCTTGCGATTGCGCGCGCGGCAGGCCAAGTCAACGCCCCGGACGCCCGAGCGCCTGCCGTCCTGGCCGGCTGCCGTCTCCATGCACAACGCCGGAAGGACTCATGAACGAACCGAGATACGACGTGATCGCGATCGGCAATGCCATCGTCGACGTGATGGCCCCGTGCAGCGACGAGCTGATCGAGGAGTTGCAGCTCAACCGCGGCGGGATGACCCTGGTCGACACCGAGCGGGCGCGCGAGCTGTACGACGCGATGGGCTCGGCCAAGGAGATCTCGGGCGGCTCGGCGGCGAACACCCTCGCCGGCCTTGCCGCGCTCGGCGCGCAGTGCGCCTTCATCGGCCAGGTGGCGGACGACCAGTTCGGCCGCGTTTTCGCGCATGACATCCACTCGGTCGGGATCGACTTCGACACGCCCACCCGCGGCAGCGAGCCACCCACGGCGCAGTGCCTGATCTTCGTCACCCCCGACGGCCAGCGCACGATGAACACCTTCCTCGGCGCCTCGCAGTTCCTGCCCGCCGCGGCGCTCAACGAAGAGGCGATCGGCGGGGCGAGCATCCTCTACCTCGAAGGCTACCTGTGGGATCCCGAGGAGCCGCGCGCGGCGATGCGCCGGGCGATCGAGGCTGCGCGCACCGCGGGCCGCAAGGTTGCCTTCACGCTCAGCGAGGTGTTCGTGATCGACCGCCACGGCGACGATTTCCGTGCGCTGATCGCCGACGGGCTGATCGACATCCTGTTCGCCAACCACCACGAACTCGCCGCGCTGACCGGCGAGGACGAGTTCGAGGCCGGGATCGTCGCGCTCGAGGGCAAGGTGCCGACGCTGGTCGTCACCCGCAGCGCCGAGGGCGCCGTCGCGGTGTCGCACGGCGAGCGCGCCGAAGTCGCGGCCGAGCCGATCGAGCAGGTGGTCGACACCACCGGCGCGGGCGACCTGTTCGCCGCCGGCTTCCTTTACGGCTACGTCAACCAGGAGCCGCTGGCCACCTGCCTGCGGCGCGGCGCGATCGCAGCGGCCGAGATCATCAGCCACTACGGCGCGCGGCCCGAGGCCGACCTCCAGGCCTTGATGGCGGCGAGGCTCGGCTGATCCGCGCATGGCGCGGCTGATCGCGTTCAACAAGCCGTACGGGGTGCTGTCGCAGTTCACCGACAGCGGCACTGCCTCACCCCGTCCGACGCTGTCCGCGTTCATAACCGTGCCCGGGATCTATCCGGCGGGCCGGCTCGACCGCGACAGCGAAGGGCTGCTGCTGTTGACCGATGACGGCCGCCTGCAGGCGCGGATCGCCGATCCGCGCCACAAGGCGCCGAAATGCTACCTCGTGCAGGTCGAAGGCGAGCCCGACGAGGCGGCGCTCGGCCGGCTGCGGCAGGGGGTCGTGCTCAACGACGGACCGACGCTGCCGGCCGGGGCCGAACGGATCACCGAGCCCGCGCTCTGGCCGCGCGACCCGCCGGTGCGCTTTCGCAAGAGCGTGGCCGATTGCTGGCTCCGGATAACCCTGCGCGAAGGCCGCAACCGGCAGGTGCGCCGGATGACCGCCGCGGTGGGCCATCCGACGCTGCGGCTGGTGCGCTGGGCGATCGGCGCATGGACCCTCGACGGGCTCGGCCCGGGAGAATGGCGCGACGTCGAGCCCGGCTGACGGGCGGCTATTCGAACACGAGGCTGCCGTCGTCCACCAGCCCGCCGATCAATGCCATGGCCTCGGCCGAAGCGAGCCAGGCATCGTCTAGCACGAGGCAGTCCTGCGCGCAGAGCGATTCGGCGAACCGCACCAGCTTGCCCGAGCATGCGTGGCATTGCCCGTCGACGAACAGCAGCACCCGGTTGGCCCCTTCGCGAACGAAGGAAAAGCGGCTGGCCGGGTTGCGGCACAGCCGCTCGCCGGCGGCGAGCCGGCGGCGCAACTCGCCCTGCACGAGCGGCTCATCGGGCGCCCAGTCGAGCTCGGGATACTTCGGCGTCGTGACGTACGCACCGAACCAGCGCGCGAACGCCGCGCGGTCCTGCATCGCTTCGGTGATCATCGCCTGGAGCCGGGCAAGCGCAGCGGGTGCTATCTCGCCCGGGTTGTCCTGCCGGCCAAGGTCGGGGTCGGCGTAACGGTCGTCGTCGACCAGCGAGTCCACCACGTGGTCGCAGAAGTGCGACAGCAACTCGCTGCGCGACGGGGCGCGGAAGCCGATCGAATAGGTCATGCAGTCGTCGCTCTCGGCCACGCCGTCATGCGCGACGCCGGGCGGGACGTAGAGGATGTCCCCCGGCTCGAGCACGTGCTCCTCGACCGCCTCGAAACCGGCCAGCAGGCGCAGCTCGTCGTGCGGCAGCAGCGCGCTCGTAGCATCGCACTGCGGGCCGATCCGCCAGCGCCGCCGGCCCAGCCCCTGGACCAGGAACACGTCGTACTGGTCGAAATGCGGCCCGACCCCGCCGCCGTTGGCGGCAAGGCTCACCATGACGTCATCGATCCGCCAGTCGGGCACGAAACGGAACGGCTCGATCAGCGCCGCGACCGCGGGGACGAACTGGTCGACCGCCTGCACCAGCAGCGTCCAGTCCGAACGGCGCAGCGATTCGAGGCGTGCCTCGGGGAACGGCCCGTGCGCGACGCTCCAATCGTCGCCGGCCCGCTCGACCAGCCGCGACTCGACGCCATCCTCGCATGCAAGCCCGGCGAGTTCGTCGGGATCGAGCGGATTCGCCCATTCGACCCATGCGTCGCGCAGCAGCAGCGGCTTCTTCTGCCAGCGTTCGCGCAGGAACGCCGCGGCATCGAACCCGGCGAGCTGCGGGTGCACGGCCACGCTAGCCGCGCCGTTCCCGCTCGATCTCGCGCCAGCCGATGTCGCGGCGGCAGAACCCGGTCGGGAAATCGAGCGCGTCGACCGCTGCGTAGGCCGTCTGCTGGGCCTCGGCCACGCTGCGACCGCGCGCGGTCACGTTGAGCACGCGCCCGCCGTTGGCAACGAGGCGGCCTTCGCGCAGCGCCGTACCTGCGTGGAACACCTCCGCGCCGTCGGCCTCGGCCATCGAGATACTTTCGATCGCGCCGCCCTTCTCGGGCGTGCCGGGATAGCCGTTCGCGGCCATGACCACCGTCAGCGCGCGATCCTGGGAAAACTTCGGCGGCTGCATCGCGCCGAGGCTGCAATCGGCGCAGGCGAGCAGGTATTCGCCAAGGTCGCTTTCGAGCCGCATCATCAACACCTGGCACTCGGGGTCGCCGAAGCGGCAGTTGTACTCGACCAGCTTCGGGCCCTCGGCGGTCAGCATCAACCCGGCGTAGAGCACCCCCGAGTACGGCGTTCCCTCCTCGGCCAGGGTCTTCACGGTCGGGGCGACGATCCGCTGCATGACCTGCGCGCGCAGCGCCGGAGTGAGCACGCGCGCGGGGCTGTAGGCCCCCATGCCGCCGGTGTTCGGACCGGTGTCGCCGTCGCCCACGCGCTTGTGATCCTGCGCGCTGCCGAACGGCAGGATGATCGCGCCATCGGTGATCGCGAAGAAGCTCACCTCCTCGCCGTCCATGAACTCCTCGATCACCACCTCCGCCCCGGCCTGCCCGAGCGCCCCGCCGAACATGTCGGCCAGTGCGGCCTCGGCCTCGGCCCGATCGGCCGCGATGACCACGCCCTTGCCCGCGGCAAGCCCGTCAGCCTTCAGCACATAGGGCGCATCGAATCGGTCGAGCGCCGCGAGCGCCTGCTCGAGCGAGGTCGTGTGGGCGTAGCCGGCGGTCGGGATTTCCGCGCGGTCGCACAGCGCCTTGGTGAAAGCCTTGCTCCCTTCGAGCTGCGCTGCAGCGCGCGACGGGCCGAACACCGCGATGCCTTCGGCGCGCAGCGAATCGGCGAGCCCGTCGACCAGCGGCGCCTCGGGGCCGATCACGACGAGCCCGATGCGCTTCTCGTTGCAGAACGCCACGACGCCAGCGTGGTCAGTGACGTCGAGCGCGACGAGCTCGGCGTAGTGGGCGATTCCCGGATTGCCCGGCGCGGCGTACAGCACGTCGCCGCGACCGTTCCCTTCGAGATCCCGCGCGATCAGGCGGGATTGCGCGAGCTTCCACGCCAGCGCATGCTCGCGTCCGCCCGATCCCAACAGCAGGATATTCATGCCCGGCCCTTCTCTTGACGACGACGACGAAGCCGCTGGCGGGCTGGTAGCCAAGGGGCAGCCGGGGGACAACGCCGCGCCGCTCAGCATCACCGAGATTTCGAACCTGCTCAAGCGCACGGTCGAGGACCGGTTCGGCTTCGTGCGCCTGCGCGGCGAGCTGTCGGGGGTCAAGCGCGCGGCCTCGGGCCACCTCTATTGCTGCCTCAAGGACGAGGGCGCGGTGATCGACGGGGTGATGTGGCGCGGCGGGGCGCAGCGGCTCGGGTTCGTGCCCGAGGACGGAACCGAGGTTGTCGCCTCGGGCAAGCTGACCACTTTCCCCGGCCGCTCGAAGTACCAGATCGTGATCGAGACGATGGAGATCGCCGGCGAGGGCGCGCTGCTCGCATTGCTCGAGAAGACGCGCCGGCGGCTCGAGGCCGAGGGGCTGTTCGCCAGCGACCACAAGCGCCCGCTGCCGTTCCTCCCCGGCGTCATCGGCGTGGTGACGTCACCCACCGGGGCGGTGATCCGCGACATCCTCCACCGGCTGGCCGACCGCTTCCCGAGCCGGGTGCTGGTCTGGCCGGTGCTGGTCCAGGGCCAGGGCGCTGCGCAACAAGTGGCGGCGGCGGTGCGCGGGTTCGGCGCGATCGAGCCGGGAGGACCCGTTCCCCGGCCCGATCTGCTGATCGTCGCCCGCGGCGGCGGCTCGATCGAGGATCTATGGGCGTTCAACGAAGAGGTCGTGGTGCGCGCGATCGCGGATTCGCCGATCCCGACGATCAGCGCGGTCGGGCACGAGACCGACACCACGCTGGCCGACTTCGCCGCCGACCGCCGCGCGCCGACCCCGACCGCAGCGGCCGAGATGGCGGTGCCGGTGCGGCGAGAGCTCGCGGCGCTGCTGGCCGAGCTCGGCTTGCGGCAGCGCAAGTGCGCAACCCGCCCGGTCGAGCTCGGACGCGAGCGGCTGGCGGCGCGCGTGGCACGGCTGCCCAGGCCCGAGGCGCTCGCGGCGCAGCCGGCGCAGCGGCTCGACGAGCTCGGCGAACGCCTGCGCCGCGGGCTCGCCGATCGTGCCGCGAGAGGCCGCGATGCCCTGCTGACCGCATCGGCGCGGCTGTCGGCACCCTTGCTGGCCGCCCGGCTCGGGCATGCGCGGCACCGGCTCGACGCGATTCGGCTCACGCCGATGCTCGTGACCGGGCGGATTCGCGAACAGCGCGACAAGCTCGAATCGGTCCGTCGGCTGATGGAGCACCTCCACCCGGACAAGCCGCTCGAACGCGGTTATGCCATGGTCCTGGACCCGAACGGGGTTGCCGTGACGAGCGCCGCCGCGGCGCAAAGGGAGGCAGCGCTCTCGCTCCGGTTCCGCGACGGACGGCTCGAGGTGGTTGCCGCAGCGAGCCCGCGCGCCCCGTCGCGCGCCAGGCCCGCTCCGCCTCCCGGCGAGCAGCCGAAATTGCTTTGAGCGCGCGTGCTTGATAAGCCAGCCGCCATGCTGATGTCCTCCGGCGAGAACGCCGCCACCCTGATCTACGGCCCCAACGGCTTCCGCGTGATCAAGCCCGGTCGCTTCGTCGCCTGCGCGGTGACCGGCGAGTCGGTCCCGCTCGACGAGCTGCGCTACTGGAGCGTCGACCGGCAGGAAGCCTACGCCACTCCGGAGATCGCCACCCGCAGGCTGCTCGGCCAGGCGTGAGGCGTTTCGCCGCGATCGCCGCCGCGCTTGCCGGCACGGCGTGTGTGGCGCCGGCAGCCGACGAGCCCGCGGCGGAAATGCCGGCGATCGTCGCGCCTGCCCCGCGGCCGGTGCCGGCTCCCCCGCCCCAGCCGACCGGACCGGCCTCGTTCCTTTATGCCGGCGAACTCACCCAGGGCGGCTGGATTCGCGGGCAGGCACCTGCAGGCACGGCCAGCGCGCGGCTCGGCGAGCAGGCGCTGTCGCTCGATCCCGCGGGACAGTTCTTCGCCGCCTTCGACCGGGATGCAGGCCCGGCAGCAACGCTGACCGCCGCACTGCGCGACGGCCGCACGATCGAGGTCCCGCTGACGATCGCGCCGCGCGCGTGGCAGATCGAACAGATCGACGCCGACTTCCGCGCCGGGGTGTCAGATGCCGAATTCACCCGGCGGCGCGAGCCCGAGCTCGCGCGGATCGTCGCGGCGCGCGCGATCGTGACCGGCAGCGAAGGCTGGCGGCAGAGCTTCGCCTGGCCCGCGACCGGCCGCATCTCGGGCCGATTCGGCTCGCAACGGGTCTATCGCGGCAAGCCCGGCAGCTACCACTCGGGGCTCGACATCGCCGGGGGCAGCGGGACGACTTACGTCGCACCCGCCGACGGGGTGGTGGTGCTCGCCGCGGCCGCGCCGTTCACGCTCGAGGGGCATCTGCTGATCGTGGATCACGGGATGGGCCTCAACAGCGCCTTCCTGCACAGCTCGGAGCTGCTGGTGCGCGAGGGCGACACGGTCCGGCAAGGGCAGCCGATCGGCAAGATCGGCGCGACGGGCCGCGCGACGGGGCCGCACTTGCACTGGAGCCTGATGTGGCGCGGGCTGCGGCTCGATCCGCTGCTGTTCGTGGGACCGATGCCTTAGCCGCTTGACCCGGCGAGCCCCGCTTGCAAGGCCGCTGGCGGATGCGGAGGCTGCTCGTTCTGCTCGTCGTGGCGCTGGGCCTCGCGCCCGGAACCTGGGTGCGCTCGCCCGTGCCTCCACCCGACCGCCGGCAAATCCTCGAGATCACCGCGCTGAGCATTCCGCCGGCCGATCTCGGTCCGCTTGATCTCACCGGCGTGTGGCAACTCGACAGTCCGAACGACGATTTCGGCGGTTTCTCCGCGCTGGTCTCGCTCGGCGGCGGCACGTTGCTTGCGGCGAGCGACCGTGGGAGCACGATGGAATTCTCCACGCCAGGAACGCGGCCATCGCGCTTCCGGATCGGGTACTCCGCGGTGCGCGGGTACGAGCCCACAACGGAGCGCGACCTCGAGGCGCTGGCGCGCGATCCCGCGTCCGGCCGTATCTGGGCCGCGTTCGAGACGGTCAATCGGATCGAACGATACGAGGCGGACTTCACCGCGTCCGCGCGCGTCTGGCCCGATGCGATGCGCAGCTGGTCCGTAAACCAGGGTGCCGAGGCGATGGTGCGGCTTGCCGACGGCCGTTTCATCGTGCTCGCCGAAGGCACGGGGCAGTGGTTCCGCGGCGACATGCCGGGGCTGCTGTTCCCGACGGATCCGGTGGAAAGCGCCGAGCCGATCCGGTTTCACCTCACGCCGCCCGCGGGCTTCCGCCCGGTCGACCTGGCCCAGTTGCCCGACGGGCGCGTGCTGATCCTGCTGCGCAAGGTCGAGTGGGGCCTGCCGCCGACCTTTGCCGCAAAGCTCGTGGTGGCCGATCCGGCCGAGATCGCCGCCGGCCGGGCCTGGCGCGCGGCGCCGGTCGCCGATCTGGCCGCCCCGCTGCCGGCGGACAATTATGAAGGGCTGACCGTCGAAAGCGATGGCCGCGGCGGCGCGACGCTGTGGGTGATTTCGGACGACAACGATTCGCGCTTCCAGCGCACGCTGCTGCTCAGGTTGGTCTGGCGCGCAAACGACAAGGCGCGCGGTGTGGACCGCGCGCCTCAATGATTCGATTCGCCAAAAGCGGGATCAGGCGGCCGCAGCGGCCTTCTTGAGCTCGCGCTTGACCTTGAGCGCGCTCGCGCTGAGCTTTTCGTCCGAGGTCTTGAGCAGCCAGTTGTCGAGCCCACCGTTGTGCTCGACCGAGCGCAGCCCGTGCGTCGAGACGCGGAACTTGAAGCTCTTGTCGAGCTTCTCGCTCAGCAGCGTCACGTTCTGCAGGTTGGGCAGGAAGACGCGCTTGGTCTTGTTGTTGGCGTGGCTCACGTTGTGGCCGACCTGGCGGCCCTTGCCGGTAAGTTCGCAGATGCGCGACATGGTTCGTCTCTCGAAAAATCTGGTCAGGGGATGCCCCGGAAAGCGGCGCGCATAGCGGCGAGGCCCGCTTGCGTCAACCGATCTTGGGGAATAGCGCCGCGACATGACCCGCTGGCCGCTTCCTCCGCCGATGGCGCGCGCGCTCGAGCTGGCCGGCAAAGCGGCCCGCGCTGGCGAGGTGCCCGTCGGTGCGGTGGTGGTCAAGGACGGCGTGGTCCTCGGCGAGGGCCACAACGCCCCGCGCGCGCTGGCAGACCCGACCGCGCATGCTGAGATCGTTGCGCTGCGCCGCGCGGCGCAGGCGCTCGGCAGCGAGCGGCTCGACGGATGCGAGCTATGGGTCACGCTCGAGCCGTGCGCGATGTGTGCAGGGGCGATCGCCCACGCGCGAATCGCCCGGCTGTACTACGGCGCGCCCGATTCGAAGGGCGGCGCGGTCGAGCACGGCGCGCGGGTATTCGAGCAGGCGCAGTGCCTGCACCGGCCCGAGGTCTACGCGGGAATCGGCGAAGAGCCGGCGGTGGCACTGCTGCGGCAGTTTTTCGCCGAGCGGCGCTAGATTCCGCGCCAGATCTTCACCGGCACCGAATCGGCCGGGCCGAAGCGGTGCGCGTCGCACGCAGTGGGCAGGAAGTCCTTGCCGTAGCAGAGCCGCATCTGCTGCAGCCAGCCGCGCTCGTTGAGCACGAGCCCGACGTGGGCGGGCTCCCAGCGGCGGTTGGCCTCGGCGAAGGCGGTGCGGATCTGGCCCGCAGTGAGTTCCTCGTCGCGCGAGATGCGGTCAAAGTCGGGCCAGCGCAGGCTGTTCCACAAGATCCGCGCTGCCTTGAAATAGGCCTCCGGGCGGCGCGTCATGCAGGCGCCGTGCTTGGCCCATTCATGCGCCAGCAGCGCCGCCGAGGGCGTCATGCACATGTTGCGCGCGAGCTCGCGCGCGGTCAGCGGATTGCGGGTCGGACACCACTGCGGCCAGCTCGCGCCGCGCCCTTCGGGCCACAAGCCGTGCACCACGAAGCCGAAGCGCCCGCCCTGCCCCGAGCACTGGAACCTGGCGCCGGCCTGCGATTCGCGGCCGCGACAGTGTTCGGGCGACCAGCTCAGCGCGAGCGTGTAGCCGGTAACCGGCGCCTCGCGCACCGGGCCGTCGCGCGTGACCGCCGGAACCGCGCGCGACGCCTCGGGGAGGCGGCACTGGTAAGC
>DATDLP010000492.1:0-4226 GCA_036519255.1 Croceibacterium sp. | reverse complement strand
GGTCTCGGCTTCGCTCGACCCGATCCCTCGACTGCGCTCGGGACGAACGGAGGAGGGAGGATGGATTTGATCCCGGGGGTTTGCGGATGAAACTGAGGCTCGCTTCGGCCGCGCTCGCGCTTGCCGCATCCCCCGCGCAGGCTGGCTCGCTCTATGTCGAGGCAGGGCGGCTGCTCGATGTCGAGAGCGGTGCAGTCGCCACCGGCCGGTGCATCCTCACGCGAGATGAGCGCATCGCACGGATCGAGCCCTGCTCCGCGACACCCGCGGGCGCCGAGCGGGTCGACTGGTCCGCCTACACGGTGCTCCCCGGGCTGATCGACCTGCACACCCACCTCGCCGATGCCGGGCAGGACGCCGACGTTTCGCTGCCTCTCAGGACCTCGCCGCAGGCGACCGCGCTGATCGGGGCGCAGAACGCGCGCACCACCTTGCTTGCCGGGTTCACCACTGTGCGCGACGTCGGCACCTATCGCGGGCTGACCGACGTGGCGCTGCGAGACGCGATCAACGCCGGGCGCGTGCCGGGGCCGCGGATGTTCGTCGCGGGCGGCTACATCACCACGCCCGGCGGCGGGGGCGAATTGAACGGCGTTGTGCCCAACGACGAGCTGCCGGCGGACATGCGGCTCGGCGTGTCGTCGACGCCCGGGGAGACGCGCGAGCGGGCCGAGCTGCTGTTCGCCGGCGGGGTCGATTTCCTCAAGCTGATCGCCACCGGCGCGGTGCTGGCGATCGGCACCGACGTCAACCAGCCCGAGCTGAGCGAGGCGCAGATGCGCGCCGCGGTCGAGGTCGCGCGATCGCACGGCTCCTACGCCACAGCGCATGCGCACGGCGCCGAGGGGCTCAAGGCGGCGATCCGCGCGGGGGTGCGCTCTATCGAGCACGCCAGCCTGATCGACGACGAGGGGCTGCGGATGGCGAAGGACGCCGGCGTGTGGCTGGTGATGGATGTGTTCAACGGCGACTGGATCGACGAGGTCGGCGCGCGCGAGGGCTGGCCCGAGGAGTACCTGCGCAAGAACCGCGAGACGACCGAGATGCAGCGCGAGGGCTTCGCCAGGGCGGTGCGGATGGGGGTGCGGATCGGCTTCGGCACCGACGCGGGGGTCTATCCGCACGGGCTCAACGCGCGGCAGTTCGGCTACATGGTGCGGTACGGGATGACCCCGCTGCAGGCGATACGGTCGGCCACGGTGGAGGCGGCGGCGCTGCTCGGGCACGAGGCGGAGATCGGAGCGCTGCGGACAGGGATGTTTGCCGACATGGTCGCAGTGGCGGGCGACCCGCTGGCAGATGTGCGGGTGCTCGAGAGCGTCGCGGGGGTGATCAAGGGCGGGGAGCGGTACAGGTAAGCTTCGATCGCTGCCCGCGACCTAGACCCGTGGAAAGCGAACGCTCCTCATTCACTCCTCGTCATCGCCGCGGAAGCGGGGATGACGAGGGGGAGGAGATGAATCCGGATCGGTTCTAAGGAATGCGATCGACGCGTCCGCTCTCAAACCGCTTGCCCTGCCGCCCAGCCGCTGGCCCAGGCCCACTGGAAGTTGTAGCCCCCGAGCCAGCCGGTGACGTCGACCGCCTCGCCGATCGCGTAGAGGCCGGGCACCCGCCTTGCCTCCATCGTTTTCGACGACAGCTCCGCGGTGCTGATACCCCCGGCCGTGACTTCGGCCTTGGCGAAGCCCTCGCTCCCGTTGGGGCGGAATTCCCAGGCTGCGAGGCGGGCCTCGGCGCCTTGCAGCGCCGCGTCGGTAACGTTCGCAAGCGGACCTTCGAGGCCGAGCCGGTCGCTCAGGGCGTCCGCCAGCCGGTCGGGAAGCGCGGCACGCAAGGTGCTGCGCAGCGTGGCGCGCGGGTTGTGCTGCTTGGCTTCGCGCAGCCACCCTCCAGGGGCATCGGGCAGGAAATCGATCTCGATCGGGTTGCCGCGGCGCCAGTACGACGAGACCTGCAGGATCGCCGGGCCCGACAGGCCGCGGTGGGTGAACAGCGCCGCCTCGCGGAACGCGGCCTGGCCGCAGCGGGCGATCACCTCGGTCGCCACGCCCGACAGCTCGCGGAACAGCACATCCTCGCCGCTCAGCGTCAGCGGCACCAGCGCAGGGCGCGGCTCGACGACCTTGAGCCCGAACTGGCGGGCGAGATCGTAGGCGTAGGCGGTCGCGCCGATCCTGGGGATCGAGGGCCCCCCGGTGGCGATCACCAGCGACGGTGCCTGGGCGACCTGGCGGCCGGTCGTGACGGTGAACCCCTCACCGCCGTGCTCGATCTGCCGGACGGTTTCCCCGCACAACAGCGCGACATCCCCGGTGGCGCACTCGGCAAGCAGCAGCTCGACGATCTGCCGGGCGGAGCCGTCGCAGAACAGCTGGCCCAGGGTTTTCTCGTGCCAGGCAATCCCGTGCCGCTCGACGAGGGCCAGGAAGTCCTGCGGCGTGTAGCGGCTCAACGCCGATTTGGCGAAGTGCGGGTTGGCCGAGAGGAAGCGCTCGGGCACCGTGTGGATATTGGTGAAGTTGCACCGCCCGCCGCCGGAGATGAGGATCTTCTTGCCCGGCGCGTCGGCATGCTCGAGCACGAGCACGCGCCGGCCCCGCTGACCTGCCTGGGCGGCGCACATCAGGCCGGCCGCACCGGCGCCGAGGACGATCACGTCGTAGCTGGCGGTCATGTGCTGGCGCCGTGCCGCAGCCGGGCGGGTTCTACAAGAACCGCCGCACGCTGCCGCCGTCGCCGATCACCACTTGCGCGCAGTTATGCCCGGGCGCGCCCGTCACGCCGCCACCCGGGTGGGCGCCGGCGCCGCACATGTAGAGCCCGCCGACCGGGCCGCGGTAGTTGCCGTGGCCGAGGATCGGGCGCGCGGACCATAGCTGATCGAGGGTCATGTTGCCGTGCATGATGTCGCCGCCGGCGAGGCCGAGCTTGCGCTCGAGGCCCTTGGGGCTGAGCACCTGACGGCCGAGGATCGAAGCGCGGAAGCCAGGGGCGTGGGCCTCGACGGTGTCGATGATGGTGTCGGCAGCCTGGTCCTCCTCGGCGTCCCAGTCGCGGCCGTCCGGGAGTTCCGGCGCGAACTGCTGGCAGAACAGGCTGGCGACGTGCTGCCCGGGAGGAGCGAGGGTGTCGTCGACCGTCGAGGGGATCAGCATCTCGACGATCGGCTCCTTCGACCAGCCGTAGCGCTTCGCGTCGAGGAAGGCGCGGTCCATGTAATCGAGCGTGGGCGCGAGGATGATCCCGGACTGGTGATGCTCGCCGGGCTCAGAGTCGTCATGGGGCAGGCAGGTGAAGCGCGGCAGCTCGCTGAGCGCGACGTTCATGCGGAACGTGCCCGAGCCGGCCTTGAAGCCCTTCATGCGGCGGTTGAAGTCGGCCGGCAGATCGCTTGCGGCGAACATCCGGTCGTAGAGGATCTTCGGGCCGACGTTGGCGATCACGCGCGTGGCGGCGATCTCCTCCCCGGACTCGAGCCGGACGCCGGCGACCCGCCCCCCGTCGACCAGCACCTGTTGGACCGGGCTTTCGAGGCTGATCTCGACCCCGAGCTGGGTGCAGACCTTGGCCATGATCTGGGTGATCGCGCCCATGCCGCCGACCGAGTGGCCCCAGGCGCCCTTCTTGCCGTTGACCTCGCCGAACACGTGGTGGAGCAGCACGTAGGCCGAGCCGGGGGTGTCGGGGCTGGCGTAGTTGCCGACCACCGCGTCGAACCCGAACGCGGCCTTGACCGCCTCGCTCTCGAACCACTGGCCGAGGAAGCTGGTCGCCGACTTGGTGAACAGGTCCAGCACATCGCGCTTCTGCTCGAGGCTGAGCCTGGCGAGCCCCCTGCCCTGCAGCGCGCCATCGATCAGCGTGCGCCAGCCCTCACCGACGTTCGGTGGCGCCTTGAGCGCGAGGCCGCGGAGAACTTCGGCGACGGTCTCGAGCGCGTCGTAGTAGGCGGGGAGCGTTTCGGCGTCGCGGGCGGAGAACTTGCGGAACTCTTCCTGCGTCCGCGCAAGACCTCCACCAAGCTTGAGGTAGCCGCCGTCTTCCTGCGGCAGGAAGTTGGAGATCGGGCGCTCGATCACGCGGTAGCCGTGGTCGGCAAGGCGCATGTCGGCGATGACCTGCGGCTGGAGCAGGCTGACGGTGTAGCTCGCGACCGAGTTGCGGAAACCGGGGTGGAACTCCTCGGTCACCGCGGCGCCGCCGACCACGTCGCGCCGCTCGAG
>DATDLP010000491.1:0-6247 GCA_036519255.1 Croceibacterium sp. | reverse complement strand
CCGCCCGAGAAGCGCATGGCCTGAGCGGCAAACGGCTCAACAGGCTTTGAGGCCGCGCGCGGCGAAGATCGCGATCGCCGCGGCGACCGCCTCCTGCTTGGGCATCTCGACCCCGTGCAGCTGGTAGCCGACGTCGAGCTTGTCCCACTTGTACTCGCCGAGCTGGTGGAACGGCAGGATCTCGACACGCTGGACGTTGCCCAGCTCGGCGGCGAAGTCCGCCAGCTGCTCCATCTCGCTGACGACATCGGTCAGCCCCGGCACGAGCACGTAGCGTAGCCACATCGGGCGCCCGAGCGCGGCCAGGCGGCGCGCGAAGGCGATCACCGGCTCGTTGGCGATCCCCGCGACGGTCTTGTGGTGCTCGAGCGTGAAGGCCTTCATGTCGAGCAGGACGAGGTCGATCTCGTTCAGCTCCTCGTCGGACAGCCGCTCCCCGAGGTAGCCGTTGGTCTCGATCGCGGTATGGATGCCCATGTCCTTCGCCGCGGCGAGGAGGCGGATCGCGAAGCGGTCCTGCATCAGCGGCTCGCCGCCCGACAGCGTGAACCCCCCGTTCATCCGCTTGATGCCGCCGGCGTAGGAGCGCAGCTTGTCGACCGCGGCCTCGAGCGAGACCGGGATGCCGTTCGACAGCGTCCAGGTGTCGGGGTTGTGGCAGTACTGGCAGCGGAACATGCACGCGGTGGTCCACGCGACCACACGGATGCCCGGACCGTCGACCGCCGAGCCGGTGGTGTACGAGTGCATGAAGCCCATGTCGCCGGTCTTGAGCGCCTGGCGGACGGTGGTCTCCTCGAGCCCGTCGCCGAGCTTGACCCGCATCTCGTACGGGCTCCTGGCCTCCAGCGGGACCGTGGCGGCGTCTGCCTCGGCCATGGTCAGCCCGCGTGGAACGTGCGGTTGATCACGTCCATCTGCTGCTCGCGGGTCAGCCGGATGAAGTTGACCGCGTAGCCCGAGACGCGGATCGTCAGGCTAGGGTACTTCTCCGGATGGTCGACCGCGTCGAGCAGCGTGTCGCGGTTCAGCACGTTGATGTTCATGTGATAGCCGGTCACCCCGAAGTAGGCGTCGAGGATCGAGGTCAGGTTGGTGATCCGGTCGTCCGCGGTGCGCCCGAGCCCGCTCGGGATCAGCGTGGTGGTCAGCGAGATGCCGTCGGCCGCGTCGCGGTAGGGGATCTTCGAAACCGACGAGGCCGAGGCGTGGATGCCGTGCGTGTCGCGGCCGTGCATCGGATTTGCGCCGGGCGCGAACGGCTCGCCGGCGCGGCGTCCGTCGGGCGTGTTGCCGGTTGCCTTGCCGTAGACCACGTTCGAGGTGATCGTCAGCACCGACTGGGTGTGCAGTGCGTTGCGGTAAGTCGGATACTTGCGCAGCTTCTGCATGAAGGTGCTGACCAGCCAGGTCGCGAGGTGATCCACCCGGTTGTCGTTGTTGCCGAACTTGGGGAAGTCGCCCTCGATCTCGTAGTCGGTGATCAGCCCGGTCTCGTCGCGGATCACCTTCACCTTCGCGTACTTCATCGCCGAGAGGCTGTCGGCGACGACCGACATGCCGGCGATGCCGAACGCCATGGTGCGCACCGGGTTGTAGTCGTGCAGCGCCATCTCGAGCCGCTCGTAGGCGTACTTGTCGTGCATGTAGTGGATCGCGTTCATCGCGCTGACGTAAGTGCCCGCGAGCCAGTCCATGATCGCCTCGAACTTCTCGAGCACGTCGTCGAAGTCGAGATAATCGCCCTGCACCGGGTCCGACGCCGGCGCGATCTGCTCGCCGCTCTTCTCGTCGCGGCCACCGTTGATCGCGTAGAGCAGCGTCTTGGCGAGGTTGGCGCGCGCGCCGAAGAACTGCATCTGCTTGCCGACCGCCATCGGCGAGACGCAGCAGGCGATCGCCCCGTCGTCGCCCCAGGCCGAGCGCATGATCTCGTCGCTCTCGAACTGGATCGCGCTCGTGTCGATCGCGACCTTGGCCGAATAGCGGCGGAACGGCTCTGGCAGCAGCGGGGTGTACCACACGGTCAGGTTCGGCTCGGGCGCCGGCCCTAGGTTGTACAGCGTGTGCAGCACGCGGAAGCTGGTCTTTGTCACCAGCGGCCGGCCGTCGTCGCCCATGCCGGCAATCGACTCCGTCACCCAGGTCGGATCGCCCGAGAACAGCTCGTCGTACTCGGGCGTGCGCAGGAAGCGCACGATGCGCAGCTTGATGACGAAGTCGTCGATCAGCTCCTGCGCTTCCTCCTCGGTGATCAGCCCCGCCTCGAGGTCGCGCTCGAGGTAGATGTCGAGGAAGGTCGACACGCGGCCGAGCGACATCGCCGCGCCGTTCTGCTCCTTCACGCAGGCGAGGTCGGCGAAGTAGAGCCACTGCACCGCCTCGCGCGCGCTGGTCGCCGGGCCCGACAGGTCGAAGCCGTACTTGGCGGCCATTTCCTTGAGCTCGCCGAGCGAGCGGATCTGCTCGCCGAGCTCCTCGCGGTCGCGGATGATGTCCTGGGTCGTCCACTCCTTGTCGAGCGCAGCCTTTTCCTCCTTCTTGCGCGCAACCAGCCGGTCGACGCCGTACAGCGCGACCCGGCGGTAGTCGCCGATGATGCGGCCGCGGCCGTAGGCGTCGGGCAAGCCGGTGAGCACGTGCGAGCTGCGGCAGCGGCGCACGTCGGCGGTGTAGGCGTCGAACACCCCGTCGTTGTGCGTCTTGCGGTACTTGGTGAAGATCTCGACCACCTGCGGGTCGGGCTCGTAGCCGTAGGTCTTGAGCGAGTTGAGCACCATCTTGAACCCGCCGTTGGGCATGATCGCGCGCTTGAGCGGGGCCTCGGTCTGCAGGCCGACGATGATCTCGTTGTCCTTGTCGATGTAGCCGGGCTCGTGCGCGGTGATCGTGCTCGGGATCTGCGAGACGTCGAGCACGCCCTTCTTGCGCTCCTCGACGAACAGGTCGGTCAGCTTCTTCCAGATGCCGAGCGTGCGCTCGGTCGGGCCGGCGAGAAAGCTCTCGTCACCGTAGTACGGCGTGTAGTTCGCCTGGATGAAGTCGCGGACGTTGATCTCCTTGGTCCACAGCCCGGTGGTGAACGGTTCCCGCTCGTCGGCGGTGGCGGTGGGGGGATCGAGTACGGTCGACATGGAATGCTCCCTCTTGGGGTCAGAGTCAGGGTTGCGGTTGCAGGGCCGGCTCGGCGGCGGGCTTGCGCGCGGCGGGCCCGGTCTCGCGCAGCAGGAACGCCAGCAGGATGGCGAGCAGCACGCCCCAGATCAGCGGCTGGAAGGTGACCTGGTAATGCTCGAGCGCGCGTTCTCCGCCCCCGCTCGCGCGCACCAGCAGCCCGGCGAACACCGGGCCGAGCAGCGCCGAGAACGAGAAGTTGATGAAGTTGATCACTCCGGTGGCGGTACCGCCGTGCTCGGGCCGGTTGGCTTCCTTGATCACCGTGTAGGGGATCATCGCCGCGCCCGAGGCGATGCCGGCGACCAGGCCGAGGGAGTACTGCGGAAACACCCCGCTGGGGCCATAGAGGATCAAGGCCAGCGTGCCGGCGAGCACCACCCCGGCGCCGACGATCACCGGCTTGCGGCGGCCGATCCGGTCCGACAGCCAGCCGAGCAGCGGGCACCCGATGATCCAGCCGAACGGCACCGCGGCCGAGCGCAGCACCGCCGCGGAGTACGGCATGTCGTGCGCCTCTTCGAGGAAGCGCACGCCCCAGACCATGTCGAAGATGGTCGTCGGGATAAAGAACAGGCCGGAGATCAGCCCGCAGACGATCGACTGCGGGTTGAGGAACACGGTCTTCATCGCCGCGCCGGCGTCTTTCCACCAGACGGTGCCCACGGCCGCAGGGGGTTTGGGCTTGGGCTTGGGAATGAACACGAACAGCAGCAGCGCGATCGGCAGCCCGATCAGGCCCATCAGCAGCCAGAACCGATCCCACGCGAGCCCGTCGGCGATCGCCGGACCGACGAGGAACTGCCCGGCCGAGCCGCCGGCCATGCCGAACATCTGGGTGAAGCCGATCAGCGTTGCCGCGCGCGCCGCGGGCAGGTAGTTGGTCGCGAGGTAGACCGCGCCGATCAGCGCGAACACCCCGCCCGCGCCCTGGACGAAGCGGCCCACCGCGGCGAGCGTCGGGTCGCCGGTCGAGAACAGCAGCGCGCCGATCGCCAGCGTGGCGCAGCCGATCGGCACCACCCGCCGCGGCCCGAGCTGGTCCATCGCCACCCCGGCGACCAGGCTGAACGGGGCGTAGGCGTAGTAGAACAGCCCGATGACCCCGGCGACCCCGGCCGCGGTCAGGCCGAGGCCGGTCGACATCTCGGGCACCATCACCGCCGGCGCCGACCGGATCATGTACTGGTAGAAGTAGTATACCGACGTGACGAACCAGGCCACGAGGACCATTCCGACGGCAGTTTCGCCCGGTGACCCCGCAGCCCGGTTCATGTCGCGGCCCTGCTTCAGCAGAGGACCAGCGAGACGGCCATGCCGCCTTCGGAGGTCTCCTTGTACTTCGAGTTCATCTCCTTGGCGGTCAGGTCGAGCGCGGTGATCACCGAGTCGATATCGACGCGGCGGTTCGCCGGGATCTCGTTCTGCGCCATCAGGAAGCCGGCCCACGACTTGACCGCGCCGAACGCGCAGCGCTCGATGCACGGGATCTGCACGAAGCCCGCGACCGGGTCGCAGGTCATGCCGAGATGGTGCTCGAGCGCGGCGCCCGCGCCGTTGGCCTGGACCTGGTTGGATTCGTCGTGCGCCGCGGCGATGCACGCCGCGCCCATCGCCGAAGCCACGCCGATCTCCGCCTGGCACCCGCCCTCGGCGGCCGACAGCGTGGCGTTGTGCTTGCACAAGTAGCCGACCAATGCCCCGGCCAGCAGACCCTCGCGGATCTTCTGGTCGGACAGGCCCGCGCCCTCCGCCCCGAGCGAGTAGACCACCGCCGGCAGCACCCCCGCCGAGCCGCCGGTCGGCGCGGTGATCACGAGGTGCCCGCGCGCGTTCTCTTCCGATCCGGCAAGCGCGGCAGCCGACAGCACGCCGACGCCCCGCCGTGCGGGATTCTCGTTCTTCATCGCGTTCTTGTAGACGTCGCCGGCCTTGGTCTTGAGCTTGATCGGCCCCGGCAACGTCGAGGTCGGCGCCTCGAGCCCGGTCTTCACGGTCGCCCGCATCGCGCCGATGATCTTGTCGAGGAAGGCGTTGATCTCCTCTTCGCTACGGCCGGAGATCGTCGTCTCGTTGGCCATCGCGAGCTGCGCGAGCGTGATGTTGTCGCGCTGCGCGTGCGCGAGAATCTCGGCCATCGTCTCGTAGGCATACTTCGGCGCGGCCTTCTCCGGCGGGGTATAGCCCTTCCACTCGATGAAGCCGCCGCCGACCGAGTAGTACTCCTGCTCGAGCAGCGGCGTGTCGCCTGCGAAAAGATGGCAGGTCATCGTGTTGGGGTGATGGAACTCGCCCTTGGTCTCGTCATAGATGACGTCCGCCAGCGAGACCGGGATCTCCTTGTCGCCCAGCTTGACCTGGAACACCTGCGTGGGATCGGCGGCGAGGCCGTCGAGGAACGCCGGATCGGTGGTTGCCGGCTCCATGCCGGTAAGCCCCGCGAGCGAGGCGCGCTCCGTGCCGTGACCCTTGCCGGTGGCGCTGAGGCTGCCGAACAGGTTCACCCGGAACTTGGTCGCCTTGGCGAGTTCGGCGGGCGGGAGCTTGGTCGCCCGTTGGTAGAAGTCGTACGTGATCCGCATCGGACCGATCGTGTGCGAGGAGGACGGCCCCGGGCCGACTTTGTAGAACTCGTCGATCAGGGTCATCACCGGGCCCTTGCTACGCCGGACCACGTCGAGACTGGGGTCGACACCGACGTTGACGATGGGGTCCACCGCCGGCGTCTGTGCGAAGGCGGCGAGCGGCCGGCCCGACAGCGCAGCGACAGCGGTCGCCAGGGCGCTGCGCATCATGAACGCGCGCCGGTCGGAGCCCAGCGGCGGCTCGCTGTAGTCGAGTTCGGGAACCGCCGGGTCATCCCGACGATCGAAATCCTGGAAATCCATATCCCTTCTCCCGGTCATTTGCCACCGGCCGGGCCGCTTCCCCACGCAGCCGCACGCTCCGGCAAGGTCTCCCACGGCGGAACTCACCCTTCGGCCGCCCCTCCGGCAATGACTTCTAAAGGCATCAATTTGAAGGAGTATCGGGCGAAACCCTCAAGAACGAATATTGACTTCATACTTAAACA
>DATDLP010000490.1:0-6020 GCA_036519255.1 Croceibacterium sp. | reverse complement strand
CGACGCGTCGCCGCTGATCGAGCACCAGCTGCTCGGGCACGAGGACGACGCGCAGCAGCTGGTGGAAGGGCTCGAGATCGCCCGCAGGATCATGGCCGCGCCGGCGATCGCCGAGGCGGTGCGATCCGAGATCCGCCCGGGCGCGGCTGCCGACAGCCGCGAGGCGTTGCGCGGCTACGTCGGCGCGGCGACGATCCCGATGTTCCACCCTGTCGGCACCGCCAGGATAGGCGCGGCGGACGATCCGCTTGCGGTGGTCGGCCCCCACTGCCGGTTGCGCGGCATCGACGGTCTGTGGGTCGCCGATGCCTCGATCATGCCCACGATCCCGCAAGGCAACACCAACGCCACCGCGATCATGATCGGCGAACGGGCGAGCGATCTGGTGCTGGCGGCGCTCGCATAGATCCTGCGCTCAGGGTGGTTTTCTGCATCGCGCTGGCGCCGGAGCAGTCCGGGCGAACACTGCTGCTTCGGTAGCGAGGTCCGCATCGAAGTCGCCGTGAGCCCGGCTCATCGCGAGTTCGGTCTGCGCGCGAAGCCTCAGATGCGGCTGTGCGTGGCAACTCGGCGAAAAAACAACTTTCCTACAGGGGAGCTCCCGATCCATGATGGGACCGTGGATGCCGTCGTCACCTCGCCGGGCCCGTTTACCCCGGCCCTCGGGACCGGCCGCTCGCGTAGCCTGAGTGCGACATTTTCGAATATGATCGGGACAGAGCATTCCGTTTTCCGACTGGAGCGATTCGTGCGCCACATGATCTGCATCTTCATGAAAACACCGAACTTTTGTCGGGCGACAGCGCGGGTTGGATTTGTCGCTTATGTCAACCTCGCGCTCGCCATCCTGATCATCGCGCTGGCCTCGCTGGGGGCTGCTGCAGCCTCTGCACAAGTCCTGCCCGAGGGACCGGTCCTCGCCGCCGCCGACTTGCGCGAAAGCCGGTCGCTCGACGGCACCTGGACCTGGTCGATCGATCCCTATCGCGACGGCGTCGCCGGGTTCCACGGCGAGCCCGCCGGGCGCGGCCATCGGCGGTGGGACGATCTCGACGTCGAGCAGGCGCGCGCGGCCGATCCGCTGGCGCTGTTCGAATACGACATGGACACCGCGCCGCGCGCCGAGCTGCCCGCGAGCTGGCTGACCCACGCGGCCGAGATGCGGCACTATCAGGGCCTGGTCTGGTACCAGCGCCGGTTCGACGCCGCGCCGCAACCGGGCATGCGCTACTTCGTGCGCTTCGGTGCGGCGAACTACGCGGCCGAAGCCTGGCTCAACGGCCAGCGGATCGGGCGGCACGAAGGCGGCTTTACCGCGTTCGCGTTCGAGGTCACGGGCATGCTGCGCGAGAGCGGCAACCGGTTGGTGGTGGGAGTGGATTCCACCCATACCGAGCGCACCGTCCCGCCGCCCGTCACCGACTGGGAGACCTATGGCGGGATCACGCGTTCGGTCCGCCTGATCGCGGTGCCCGAGACTTACGTCGACGACGCGTGGGTACGGCTGACCGACGGGGGGCGCATCGCGGTCGACGTCGCGCTCGACGGGCCGCAGGCGGCCGGCGCGACTGTTGTCCTGGCAATCCCCGAACTCGGTCTTCGCCGCGAGGTGACGGCCGACGCGCAGGGCAAGGTGCGGCTCGAGCTTGCTGCGCCGCGCGGCCTGCGCCGCTGGTCGCCGGAGGTGCCGACGCTCTACGACGTGACCGTGAGCGCCGGCGCCGACCGCTGGCGCGACCGCGTCGGCTTCCGCACCGTTGCGGTCGAGGGCCCGAGCATCGTGCTCAACGGCCAGCCGGTGTTCCTGCGCGGCATCAGCCTGCACGAGGAGGAGATCGGCGCCGATCCCGCGCGGCACATGACCCCGGAGGCGGCCCGCACGCTGCTGCTGCGGGTCAAGGACGGCCTGCACGGCAACTTCGTCCGCCTCGCGCACTACCCGCACGACGAGACCATGGTCCGCATGGCAGACGAACTCGGCCTGATCGTGTGGAGCGAGGTGCCGGTCTACTGGCGCATCGCGTGGGAGGATCCCGAAACGCTCGCCAATGCGCGGCGCATGCTGGCGGAAAACATCCTGCGCGACCGCAACCGCGCGTCGATCGCGCTGTGGAGCGTCGGCAACGAGACCCCGGTGACCGAGCCGCGCAACGCGTTCATGACGCGCCTTGCCGCCGACGTCCGCGCGCTCGATCCGCACCGGCTGGTCACTGCCGCGCTGCTCACCGAGCGCGACGAGAGCGAGGGGCATCCGGTGCTGCGCCTGGCCGATCCGCTCGCGCGCGAGGTCGATGTGCTCGCGGTCAACACCTACAACGGCTGGTACGGCCCCGACCGGCCGGCCGATCTCGCCCGGTTCGAGTGGCGCCTGCCCGCAGATCGCCCGCTGATCCTGTCCGAGTTCGGCGCTGACGCGAAGCTCGGCCTGCACGAAACCCGTCCGGTGCCGCACAAGTTCACCGAGGAATACCAGGCCGAGTACTATCGCCACACGCTGGCGATGGCCGCGCGCATCCCTTCGCTCGCCGGGACGTCGCCATGGATCCTCAAGGACTTCCGCTCGCCGCGCCGCCAGGTCGCCGGGGTGCAGGACGGCTGGAACCGCAAGGGCCTGATCAGCGAGCGGGGCGAGCCCAAGCTGGCGTTCGCCGTGTTGGCGGACTGGTATGCGCAGCAGAGGGAACTGGCGGAAGGGGCGCCGGCACCTCGCCCAAATCGCTGATCGCGCCCGCTCGCGACCTTCCGGCAAATAGGACCCCCTCCGCAAAAGACCCTAGGGTGCAATCCCCTCAAGTCGGGTATGTCCCTATGCGACGACTAAGGGCAGGTGGGGTCGCGGCATGCTTCAGCGTACTCTTCGTCTTGAGAGCGACGGCGAGGTCTGGCCGCACGGTGCGGCCGTTCCGGGGATCGATCCGGAACCGGCACGCGAGCGGTATCCGCTCGGCGTCTTCCAGCAGCTGATCGACGGGCTTTCGGAGCAGGCCGCGCTGATCGGCGACGACTGGCGGATTCTCGCGGCCAACGACGCCTGGATCGAGACCGCGCGGCGGGTCGAGGTGGCGGATTTCATGCCAGGGGCCAACTACCTTCGCGAGCTTGCCCGGCTGGCGAAACAAGGGAATGCCCCGGCCGTGGCGGTGTCCGGGGCCCTCGAGGAGATCCGCCAGGGCAAGCGCGAGTCGTTTCGCCTGGTCTACGACGGCACCGCGCAACTGACCGGCAAGCAGTTCGAGGTGTGCCTCACGACGCTCAGCGTCGGCGGGCGGTCGTGCCTGATGGTGACGCGCTACGACATCACCGAACTGGCGCAGCTGCGCACGCTGAGGGACGACTTCAAGCTGTCGCTGCTCAGGACGCAGGAGGAGGAGCGGCGCCGGATGGGGCGCGAGCTCCACGATTCGGGGCTCCAGTTGCTGGCGTGCCTGAGCCTCGCGCTCGTCCGTCTCAAGCGTGTGTCGGCGGATCGCGAGCGAGCGGCGGTTCTCACTGAGATGGACGATCTGCTGCTGATGGCGCGCCGCGAGTTTCGCGCGATCTCGTACCTCGCGCACCCGCCGCAGCTCGAAAGCCTGTCGCTGCTCGACGCGCTGCAGATGCTGGTCGAAGGCCTCGGCCAGCGGTCGGGTCTCGAGGTCGCGTTCGACCTCGAGGGCTCAATGCCGGTCCTTGGAACCTCTGCCGAGCACGCGGTCTACCGCGTGGTGCAGGAGGCGATCTCCAACGTGCACCGGCACGCCGGCGCAAACCGGCTCTCGGTGCGTATCGCGCGCCGCCGGCGCTCGCTTCACGTCCTCGTGAGGGACGACGGGCGGGGGATTCCCGCCGACGTGCGGTACGGCGTGGGGCTCGAAAGCATGCAGGCCCGGCTGAGGGAGATCGGTGGCCGGCTGACGATAGCGCGCGACCGGCCAGGTACCACGGTCGTCGCCAGCCTGCCGCTGCCGAGCCCGGAGGTAGGGTAACCCTCAGGTTTGCGGCGGCGCTGCCGGACCGGGAGAGTTGCGGTATCCGACCACGCACAACGCCAGCATCGCGAGGTTGCAGGCGAAGTCGAGCGCCATCAGCCGGTTGAACACCGGCACCACGAACACGAACCAGTAGTTGAACCAGAAGAAAGGCAGCAGCGCGATCCCGTAGACGAGGAACGTCGTGCGGGTGAACCGGCTGAACGCCGCGAACAGGCCCGACAGCATGGCCTGCGCCCCGAAGCAGCCGATCAGCAGCGCGGTGGTGGTGCTGCCGTGGTAGTATTCGGGCCGCACCCCCAGCCGCTCGACCGAGCCCGGCGCGAGCAGGCACCAGGCGCCGAGCACGAGGAACGGCGCCGCGATCAGCCGCTGCGCGAGAAGCGGCGACATCGGCGTCACTTCGCCAGCATCGCCGGCACGAACTGCTCGCGCACCGCCTTGGCCAGCAGGCTCAGCGGCAGCAGCCCCTGGCCGACGACGAAGTCGTTGAACGCCATGCGGTCGAACTTGTCGCCCAGCGCGAGCTCGGTCGCGACACGCAAGTCGGCGAGCTGGCTGTAGCCGTAGAAGTAGCTGCCCGCCTGGCCCGGCGCGCGGAACGTGTAGCGGTCGATTTCCTGCTTCACCATCGCCGGCGAGAACCCATCCTCCTCGAGGATGCGCTGCGCGGTCGCGACGTCGGTCAGCCCGAGGTTGAGCATCGGATCGAGCATCGCCCGGCTCTGCCGCAGCAGGCGGTGCTGCAACGCGATCAGCTGGCCCTCGACCGGCTCGTAGGGCAGCATCTCGGCTTCGGCGTAAAGCGCCCAGCCTTCGACGTTGACGCTGTTGAAGGCGTAAAGCGCGCGCGCTTGGCTGACACCGTTCTCGACCATCTGCGCGAACTGCAGCTCGTGGCCGGGGCGCCCTTCGTGCACGCTGAGCGTCCACGCCGCGGCGTCGAAGTTGAAGTCGTTGGCGACGATCGTGGCGCCCGGATAGACCCCGGTGGTGAGCACGAAGGTGCCGCGCTCGCCCGTGTTGCCGATCAGCCGCGGCGGATTCATGTGTGGCGCGGGGCTCGCTGCGTTCTCGGCATCGCTGCCGAGGCGCATCAGCACCGGGTAGTCGGGCAGGGTGACGATCCGCTCGCGCGCGGCGATCGTCTGGATCTGCCCGAGCACCTCGGCATAGTGCGCTTCCATCTTGTCGTTCGGGATCGTGCGCTTCTTGAGCTCGGCGAGCACCGACGGGTAGTCGGTCGCGGAAAAGCCGAACTTGGCCGCCACCTGCGGCGCCAGCGCCTGCATCTGCGCGCGGGTTTCGTAGAACGCGCGCCGCGCGCGGGCGATCAGGTCTTCGGGCGGCAGGTCGATCCCGTACTGCTCGAGCGCGAACGCGTAGAGTTCGGGCGGCTGGCGGAAGTCCTCGCGTGCGATCGGCAGGATCTCCGCACGGGTCCACGTCGCGTAGTCGGCGAACTGGCGCTCCATCGCGTCGAGCGCCGGTTCGGCGCCCGCGATCTGGTACTTGGCAAGCAGCGCGCGAATGCCCTCGACGTAAGTGTCGACCTTGGACAGCGCGTCCTCGACGTCGCCCTTGTACGGCCCGACCTTGCCCGCGCCGCGGCTGTCCATGTAGCGGTCGCGCGCGAGCTGGGTCAGCGGCGTGGTGCCGGCGTAGAGCCCGGTGTAGCGCTGCAGCAGCTCGACGGCCTTCGCCCGCCGTGCGCCCGCGACCTGATCGTCGAGCAGCGCGTTGAGGTTGCCGAACACCAGCTGCGGCACGTCGTACCAGCTCAGCGTCAGCCGCTGGCCGAGCCGCGTGCCCTCGATGTCGCGCTCGAGCGAGCCGATCAGGATCTCGAGGTCCTGCTTGACGTTCGGATCGCTCTCCGCAGCGAGCGCCGTGCGCAGCAAGCCGAGTGTCTTCTCCTCGGCGGCGATGAACCGTTCGGGCAGGTTCGGCCCGAGGTCGATCGCACGCCCGTCGTACTGCTCGAGCCCGCTCTGCGAGGCGCCCTCGGGCTGGAACGCGGCCTGCATCGCGATCACGCCCTGGGTGAACGCG
>DATDLP010000489.1:0-10885 GCA_036519255.1 Croceibacterium sp. | reverse complement strand
AGCAAGAAGCCGGTGCGCAACGAGGACCTGTGGCACGACCTGATCGAAGCCGCGAAGCCGCATCGGATCACCTGGCAATGGGTCAAGGGCCACGACGGGCACGCGGAGAACGAGCGGGTCGACCGGCTCGCGTGCGATGCGGCGGAAGCGGCGCGGGGTTAGCCGAATCGCGCCGGCGCATAATGCGCTGGATCGAGCCGTTCGGTCATGGCGTCGCGCGGCAGGCCTAGCAGCAACTGGGCAGCAAGGCGCGCGGCGGCCGGTGCGGTCTGGATGCCGAAGCCGCCCTGCCCGGCGAACCAGAAGAACCCATCGCGCACCGGATCGAAGCCGTAAACCGGCAGACGGTCGGGCGCGAAGCTGCGCAAGCCGGCCCATTTGCGCTCGACCGCAACAACCCGCCAGTCGACCACGCTTTCGAAGCGATCGATCGCGACTGCCACGTCGAGCTCTTCGGGCGCGGCGTCGCACGGTGCGCTCGGGGTCTCGTCCTGCGGGCTGAGCCAGAGCTTGCCCTGTTCGGGCTTGAAGTAGAACTGTCCGGCGAGGTCGAGCACCAGCGGCAGGTCCGCACGCGGTGGCGGCTCGACGCGGAGCTGGCTGACCGTGCGCCGGTACGGTGTGATGCCGAGCGCCCCAGCACCAGCCAGCGCTGCCACCTCGTCGGCCCACGCGCCGGCAGCATTGACCAGCACCCGCGCGCACGCCTCGCCCGCCGCGCCAAGCGAGAGGCGCCACCCTCCGCCTTCGCGCTCGGCCGCCTCGAGCCGTGCCGCGGTACGCAGCTCGCCCCCTGCCTGCCGGGCGCTTGCTAGGTAATGCTGGTGCAGTGCCGCGACGTCGATGTCGGCACACGCCGGCTCGAAGATCGCCAGCGACCATTCGGCCCGGATGCCCGGCACGCGCTGCTCGAGCCCGGCGCGCCCGAGCCGTTCGATCCGCACGCCGCTGCCGGCGAAGCGATCGACGAAAGCGTCCGCCTCGGCCTCGGCCTCGGCGCGCGCGATGTACAGCGCGCCGCGGGGCGCGAGCAACCCAAGCCGGCGCAGGTAGGGCCCCGAGGCCAAGGTGAGCGGCACCACCCCGGGCCCCCCGTAGCATTCCTCCCAGAACGCGGCCGATCGACCGGTGGCATGATAGCCGGGCATGGTCTCGCCTTCGGCCAGCAGCACCCGGGCATGCGGCGCGAGCTCGGCAGCAAGGCTGGCCCCGGCCATGCCGGCGCCGATCACGGCAACGTCGTAAGTCTGGGTCACTGCGGGGCGAAGCTTTCGAGAAAAGCATCGATTTCCGCAAGCGCCCGATCACGCACCGGATCGGCCTCACGCAGAATTTCGTGAGCGGCCTCGGCACCGAACCATACCGGGTGCGCGCGGGGGAGCCGCGCCTCGATGCGACGGATCGCACGCGAGCCGACCAGCCGGTCCGCCGTGGTGGCGACGATACAGACCGGAACGTCCACCGCCTCGAGCACACCCGGCCGGCTGAGCTTGCGGATCGAGGTCATCGCGGCGGCCACCCAGCCCCAGCTTCCCGGCCCCATCACCAGTTCGGGGCGCTCGCGCCGCCACCACAGCTCGTCGGCGTAGCGCTCGCCATCGTGTGTGAGCAGCGCCTGGCGGAAGGACGGCAGCTCGCCCGGCTTCTCGCTCCATTTCCACGCCGGCCGGCGCGGCTCGCCCACGGAGCACATGACGCGCGCGGCGGTACGCTTGACCAGCGGAGGCAGCCGTTCGGGCAGCACGTCGAGCAGCGGCGCCGAGAGCACCAGCGCCGCCGGTGCTGGGTCGAGCGACCGCTCGGCAATAGCGCGCAGCGCCAGGTGACCGCCCATCGAGTGCGCGACGAGAATCAGCGGGCCCTCGCTCGCGGCAGCCCAGGCGCGCCACAACGTCGCGAGGTCCCCGATCCACAGGGCAAAGTCGTCGATATGACCGGTGACGGCATCGTTTCCGAGCCTGCCCGACCCGGCCTGTCCCCGCCAGTCAGCGGCAGTCACACGCCAGCCGCGCTCACGCCAGTGCTCGTAAGTCTCGAGATACTTCTCGTAGGCATCCGCGCGCCCGGGCATGAACAGCAGCGATCCGCGCTGCGGCCCGTCCGGCGCGGGCCAGTCGAGCCGGCGCACCGAATGGCCGTCTGCAGCGACCCAGCGGCTCTCGGTCGCTCCCTCGGGAATGGCCCGGCGATCGAAGACTTTCGCCCCTGCCTCAGTCGCTTGGCTAATTCCGCCCTCCTGGCCGTGGTTACTTTTTGGTAAGTCATCCGCGCTAGCACGAGAACCGGGGACACGGGGTTCTTTATGCTAGACGATCCGTTCAAGTATGGCCTGCTCGCTGCCTTGGCAATTGCGCTGCTGGTGGCCGCCTTCACCGATCTCCGGAACCGCTCGATCAGCAACTGGCTGAACGGCGGGATCGCGCTCGCCGCCCCGCTCTTCTGGTGGGCCAGCGGCCTTTCGTTGTGGCCGGACCTCGCGATCCAGCTCGGCGTGGCGGCTGCGACCTTCGCCGTTCTCTGCGGACTGTTCGCGATCAAGGCGATGGGTGGCGGCGACGTAAAGCTGCTGACCGCGCTGGCGCTGTGGATCGAGCCGCTGCTGTTTCTCAAGCTCCTCATCGTGATGAGCCTGCTCGGAGGGGTCCTGACCATCCTGTTCGGTGCGTGGCACATCATGCGCCGCCAGCGCGACAAGCTGGCGATTCCCTACGGTGTCGCGATCGCGATGGCCGGACTGTGGGTGCTCAGCACGACCTATCTGCCCGCGAGCGCAGGCGCCGGGGGTCTGGGGTGAACCCGATTTTAACCACTCAGGCCTTAACTGGCCGCATTCATCCGCACGGATCGTACGAAGGGGCTTGAAGCACCATGGACAGGAAGAAGCTGGTTCTGCTGCTGGGGGCGCTGGTCGTCGCGATCGGCACTGCCCTGGCCGCCCGCAGCATGTTCGCCGGGGCCGCTGCCCCGCAGGTCGAGGCGGCCGTAGCGCCGGCACCCGAGCCCGAGGGCCCCAAGGTCCTTGTTGCGAAGCGCGCGCTGCCGGTGGGCACGATCATCACCGCGGATTCGATCGGCTACCAGCTGTGGCCGAACGAGATGGTGCAGGACGCCTACTTCATCGACGGCGAAGCTGACATGAACAAGCTGCTCGGCACGGTGGTCCGCTATCCGATCACGGCCGGCGAGCCGGTGACGCAAGGCTCGCTGGTAAGCCCTGGCGATCGCGGCTTCCTCGCCGCGGCGCTCGGCGCCGGCATGCGCGCCATCACGGTCCCGGTGTCGGAAAAGACCGGCGTCGCCGGCTTCATCTTCCCGGGTGACCGCATCGACCTGATGCTGACTTCCACGGTCAGCGGCGAAGGCGATCCCCTTCAGACGACCGAGACCATCCTGCGCAACCTGCGCGTGCTCGCCACCGACCAGTCGACCGAGAGCTCGACCGGCGAGGACGGCAAGACGGTCGTCAACACGTTCGGCTCGGTCACGCTCGAGGTTACTCCGCGCATCGCCGAGAAGATCTCCGTCGCGCAGACGATTGGTACGCTGAGCCTGTCGCTGCGCTCGATCGCCGACAATCAGAGCGATCTCGAGCGCGCACTTGCAACGGGCGCGGTCAACCTGCCTGACAACGCTTCGCGGGAGACCGAGGAAAGGCTGCTCCGCCAGGCCGTGACTGGCCCTGAGGAAGGCACCTCGAGCTTCAGCACCGGCGGTGACGTGTCGCGCTTCGCCCGTCGTACGGTCCCGCCCAAGCCCTCCGAGGCAGCGGCAGCGGCTGCGGCTGCGGCCGGTGGCGCGACTGCCGGGAGTGTGCTGGCGGCCGGCCCGACGGGCCCGACCGTTCGGGTGACGCGCGGCAAGGACACCACCGTGGAATCGGTTCGCGCGGGCAGTGGAGCCCTGCTCGACCGGACGGCCGGAGGAAGCCGCGCAGTGGGCCGGACGGCGCCTGCCGCTACCGGGACACTGCGGTGAGCCGCGCTGGCGCAATCGAGGGCCAACTGGCCAGCGGGATCAACTTGAGGGGCATGACCATGAAGAGCCGGGTTATAAAGACAGTGCTGGGCGCCGCCTGCGCGCTGGCGCCGCTTGGCGGGTTACCCGCCGGACCGGCCGCGGCACAGTCCGCGATCAGCCCGGCGCAGGACATCGCGCTGTCGATCGGCCGCGGCCAGCTCATCACCGTGCCCGGCAACCTGGCCGACATCTTCGTCTCCAACGACAGCGTCGCCGACGTCCAGGTCAAGTCGCAGCGCCAGCTCTACGTGTTCGGCAAGTCCGGCGGCGAGACCACGGTCTACGCCAGCAACTCGGCTGGCGACATCATCTGGTCGGCCAACGTCCGGGTGGGCTCGAACCTCGAAAGCATCGACCAGATGCTGGCGCTGACGATGCCCGACGCCAAGGTCTCGGTCGCGACGATGGGCACCAACGTCGTGCTGCTGACCGGCACGGTCGGGGCCCCCGAAGATGCCGCGGAAGCCGAGCGCCTCGTTTCGGCGTTCGTCGGTGACGACGTCAACGTCATCTCGCGGCTGCGCATGGCCACCCCGCTGCAGGTAAACCTGCGCGTGCGTTTCGCCGAAGTCAGCCGTTCGCTGGTTCGCAGCCTCGGCGTCAACCTCACCTCGGTCGATTCGACCAGCGGCTTCAAGTTCGGCATCGGCCAGGGCCGCGGGCCGTTCTCGCAGTTTGTGCCCGCGGGGCGCGATCCGGTCACGGGCCAGATCGTCTCCCCGATGGGCCCCCTGGCGGTAGGCCAGGGCCTCGAAGGCGACGGCTACAACATCGTCGACCAGATTTCCCCCGGCACCACGCTGGGCGGTATCGGACGACTGTTCGGCCTCGACATCGGCTCGGCCATCGACCTCGCCGAGCGCGACGGCCTCGTCACGATCCTCTCGGAGCCGAACCTTACCGCGCTCTCGGGCGAGACGGCCGAGTTCCTCGCCGGCGGCCAGTTCCCGATCCCGCTCAGCCAGGGGCTCGGAACGACCACGATCGAGTACAAGAACTACGGCGTGAGCCTGTCCTACACGCCGGTCGTGCTGGCCAACGGCCGCATCTCGATGCGCGTCCGCCCCGAGGTCTCGGAACTGTCGAGCCAGGGCGCGATCCAGCTCAACGGGTTCCAGGTTCCCGCGCTGACCATGCGCCGCGCGGAAACGACGATCGAGCTCGGCTCGGGCCAGAGCTTCATGATCGCCGGCCTGCTGAGCAACACCGCGCAGAACACGATCGACAAGGCCCCGGGTGCCGGCGACCTGCCGATCCTCGGCGCGCTGTTCCGTTCGACCACGTTCCAGAAAGGCCAGACCGAACTGGTGATCGTGGTGACACCGTACCTCGTGCGGCCGGTCGACGATGGCGACATCGCGCTGCCGACCGACGGCTTCCACCTGCCAAGCACGCTCGACCAGTGGTTGGGCAACATCGACAACCGCGGGGTCAACGGCGAGCGCCGGCCGATGCCGCAATCCGACAGCGAGGCGCAACCGCCCGAGGTCAGCCTGATCGATCAGGGTGTTCCGGAGCTGGCGGTCGACCGCCGCCGCGAGACGACCGAACAGCAGGTGGCCGCGGCCCCCGGCTTCAGCATCAGGTGAGGAAGGTGATCGAGATGTCTCTTCGCAGCAAACGCGCAGCCGCCGCCGTCGCCCTCTCGCTGAGCGTGGGCCTCGCGGCGTGCAACCAGCCGCCGGTCAACACGACGCTCTACAGCACCAACCAGCCCGTGGTGCAGCGCAGCAACTTCACGCTCGACGTCGGCGTCGGCGCCGACGGGCTGTCGGTTCCCGAGCAGCGCCGGGTCTCGGACTGGTTCGAGAGCCTGGGCCTCAAATACGGCGACCGCATCGCGCTCGACAGCCCGGTCGAGAACCCCGCGGCGCAGGAAGACATCGCTGCGCTCGCCGGGCGGCACGGACTGCTGTTGACCGACGGCGCACCGGTGACCTCGGGCTATGTCGAGCCCGGCTCGATCCGCATCGTGGTGTCCCGCTCGATCGCCTCGGTGCCCAACTGTCCCAACTGGGACGATCAGCAGGCGTCCAACTTCGAGAACGCGACCACCGACGGCTACGGCTGCGCGGTCAACAGCAACCTTGCGGCCATGATCGCCGATCCCGAGCACTTGCTGCACGGCGCCGAAGGCACCGGCGAGACCGTGGTCATGAGCTCGACCAAGGCCATTCAGTCTTATCGCGAACAGGCAGCGGGCAGCGACGACGTCGCCGCGGTCAGCTCGCAAGGAGGAAGCTAAGCACATGAACGCCCCCTGGAAACCCGGCCCGCTGGGCAACCGCGATCCGTTCGCTGCGTTCATCTGCGACGATTCGGCGCTGGACGTGCTCCGGCCGGTCATCATCGAAATGGGCTGGCAGCCCGAGAAGTGCAACAAGGGCGGGCTGCGCAACGCGGTGCAATCGCTGTCGATCGCCGCCAGCCCGGCGATCCTGATGGTCGACCTGTCGGAAAGCGGCGATCCGCTCAACGACATCAACGCGCTGGCCGAGGTTTGCGAGCCGGGCACGGTGGTGATCGCGATCGGCCAGGTCAACGACGTGCGGCTCTACCGCGACCTGCTCTCGAGCGGCATTCACGACTATCTGCTCAAGCCGCTTTCGGCGAGCCAGCTGCGCGATTCGCTGAACCAGGCGCAGACGGTGTTCATGAGCCCGCGCAACAGCGATGGCGACACGGTCAAGAAGCACGTCGCCACCGCGGTGGTGGGCACGCGCGGCGGCGTCGGCGCGTCGACGCTGGCGACCTCGCTCGCCTGGCTGTTCAGCTCCGACCACAAGCGGCCGACCGCGCTGCTCGACCTCGACGTGCACTTCGGAACCGGCGCGCTCGCGCTCGACCTCGAGCCGGGCCGCGGGCTGACCGACGCGATCGAGAATCCGAGCCGCATCGACGGGCTGTTCATCGAGCGCGCGATGATCCGCGCGAACGAGCAGCTGGCGATCCTTTCGGCCGAAGCACCGATCAACTCGCCGCTGATGACCGACGGATCGGCCTTCCTCCAGCTCGAGGAAGAGTTCCGTCAAGCGTTCGAGATGACGGTCATCGACCTGCCGCGCAACATGCTGATCAACTTCCCGCACCTGCTGGCGGAAGTGAACGTGGTGACGCTGGTCACCGAGATGACGCTGGCCTCGGCGCGCGACACGATCCGCCTGCTCTCGTGGCTCAAGACCAACGCTCCCGGCGCGCAGCCGCTGATCGTGGCCAACAAGATGCAGCAAGGCAGCAGCGAGATCAGCAAGGCCGACTTCGAGGCCTCGATCGAGCGCAAGATCAACTACACGATCCCGTTCGACCAGAAGGCGGCGGCCAATGCCGCCAAGCTCGGCCAGACCTTTGCCGACGCCAACCGCACCGCGAAGTGCGGGCAGGTCCTGCGCGACATCGCCAAGGCGATCGTCGGGGTGAGCGAGGACGACGGCGCGGAGCTGGCGCAGCTCGGGACCAGTACCTCGTTGCTCGGCAAGTTCGATCTGAAGGGCCTGCTGTCCAAGAAGGACAAGGGCGCGAAGCAGTCCGAACCCGCGGAATAGCGTGTGGCGCACGCGGGTACGCGCGGGCGCCTGACAATGTGGCGATCAGGATAGGCGAAGGCGAAGCATGAACATCGTTCAGCTACTGCTTGTGGGTGGCGGCCTGATGACCGTGATGGTCCTCGGCTACCTCGCGTTTGCCGGCAAGTCGCCGGCCAAGGAGAGCCAGCGCCGGCTTCAGTCCGTGCGCTATCGCCACTCCGAGAGCACGCTGGACCGCGTCGAATCGCAGCTCAAGAAGGCGATCGCGGCCCGCAAGCCCAAGTTCCACAAGGTGGCGGGCTCGACCTCGCGCACCGAAGCCCTTGCGGTGCGGCTGCAGCGCACGGGCAAAAGCTGGACCGTGACGCATTACGTCTATGTGTCGCTCGGCATCGCCCTGACGCTGACCGCGGTGATCTACCTGCGTAGCGGCGCGGCGATGCTCTCGCTCGGCATCGGCGTGCTGGCGGGTGCCGGCATCCCGCACTTCATGGTCAACCGCACGATCAAGAAGCGCCTGAACAACTTCAACGCCAAGTTCCCCGACGGCATCGAGCTGCTCGTGCGCGGCCTGCGCTCGGGCCTTCCCGTGGCCGAGACGCTCGGCGTGGTCGCGCACGAGGTCCCCGGCCCGGTGGGCGAAGAGTTCAAGGCGGTGGTCGAGCGCATGAAGATCGGCCGCACGATGGAGGAATCGCTCCAGGTCGCAGCCGACCGGCTCGGCACCGCCGAGTTCCAGTTCTTCGTCATCACCCTGGCGATCCAGCGCGAAACCGGCGGCAACCTCGCGGAGACGCTGTCGAACCTGTCCGACGTGCTGCGCAAGCGCGCGCAGATGAAGCTCAAGATCCGCGCGATGAGCTCGGAGTCCAAGGCTTCGGCCTATATCGTCGGCTCGCTGCCGTTCATCGTCTTCGTGCTGATCTGGTGGATCAGCCCCGACTACATCGGCAAGTTCTTCATCGATGAGCGGCTCATCGTCGCCGGCCTCGGCGGGCTGGTGTGGATGAGCATCGGCATCGCCATCATGGCCAAGATGGTCAGCTTCGAGATCTGAGCGGGAACGAACAAGACCATGATCAACGCTCCCGCCAGCCCGACGCTTCTCGGCTTCGACGTCATCCTGGTCGGCACGATCCTCGCCGGGATCGCGGCCGCGGCGATGGTGTTCGCGATCTACAACGTGATCACGGTGCGCGACCCGATGAGCCGGCGGGTCAAGGCGCTCAACGCGCGGCGCGAGGAGCTCAAGGCCGGCATCATCAAGGGCAGCGGCAAGAAGCGGCAGAGCCTGGTCCGCCGGACCGAGGCGACCGACAAGGTCAAGGACACCCTGTCGAGCATGAAGGTGCTCCAGGAGAGCCAGGTCAAGGTGATCCAGCAGAAGCTGGCGCAGGCCGGCTACCGCAACAAGGAGCTGGCGGTCTTCGTCATCTTCGCGCGGATGGTGCTGCCGATCGTGCTGGGGTTCCTCGCGGTGGTCGTGATCTACTGGGCCAACTACTTCCCCGAGTGGGGCAGCATGAAGCGCTTCGCGGCCTTCGCGGTGATGGTCATCGCCGGGTACAAGGGCCCCGAGCTGTTCCTCAAGAACAAGTCCAAGAAGCGCACCGACGCGGTGCGCAAGGGCCTGCCCGACGCGCTCGACCTGCTGGTGATCTGCGCCGAGGCCGGCCTCACCGTCGACGCCGCGTTCAACCGCGTCGCCAAGGAGCTCGGCCGCGCCTATCCCGAGCTCGGCGACGAGTTCGCGCTGACCGCGATCGAGCTGGCGTTCCTCACCGAGCGCCGCCAGGCGTTCGAGAACTTCGCCTTCCGCGTCGACCTCGATGCGGTGCGCGGGGTGGTGACGACGATGATCCAGACCGAGCGCTACGGCACGCCGCTGGCCTCGGCGCTGCGCGTGCTGTCGGCCGAGTTCCGCAACGAGCGCATGATGCGCGCCGAGGAAAAGGCCGCGCGCCTTCCGGCGATCATGACCGTGCCGCTGATCCTGTTCATACTGCCGGTGCTGTTCATCGTCATTCTCGGCCCGGCGGCCTGCGACATCAGCGACGCGTTCTCCGGCGACGGACCGGCGGGCGGCGGCGGAGACTAAGCCGGGGGTTTCGAGCTCGAGAGGGGAGCGCAGCGGCCTCGCGGGATACCCGCGGGGCCGTTGTCGTTCTTGCGAAGACCGACGACAGATCCTGTCCTTGCGTGCGCTTGGGTCGCTGCTCCTAATTATCGTGTCTCACCGCTGGGGTGCGGTCCAGGTGCGGTCCATCCCCCGAAATGGGTATACTGTCCCCGGCGTTCCCCTGTCCCCTCTCTCCTAAGTTCGAGAACAGGCGGCGCTCCATCCCGAGCGCGAGCGGCATGATGTCGTCGTGCATCCGCACGCCCTCGGCGGTCAGCTCGAGCAAGTGCGAGCGGCGATACTCTGCCACGAACCGAGGCTGCCGCTCACGAGAGCTCTACTCGATGATGCGAAAACCGATGCTGCTGACCGAACCGTCGTTCAGCATGAAGAAGCGCTCAGGCTCGCGCGGATCCTCGATCACCGGCGGCGCATAGCCGCCCATGGCAACGCATGTCGGACGAGTGCTCTGCGACACTCCGAGTGTCCGGGGCTCGCACTGGCCGATGTATTCCTTCGCGTTGCCGATCACGTCGTAGAGCCCGAAGGCGTTCGGCGCGAAACGCCCGACCGGCAGCACCGTGTCATACGTGTTCGGCCGCCCCAGAGTCGCGACGTCGAAGTGAAACCTGCCACCGACCCCGACGTTCGCGCGCCCGAACTCGGCTTCCTCTCCCCAGGGAAAGCGACTGCGGCTTTCGCCATAGGCAAGCCACCGCCACTGGTCGGGACTTGGCAGCCGGAAATTGCGAACGGTGGCGCCGTTCAGCCACCGAAGGTAGCACTCGATGTCCGCGCTGTTCACGCCCGTGACCGGCAATGTCGAGGAGAACCGCTTGTCATCCGGCGGAGCCCGCTCGTCGAGCCAGCGCGCGTTATACGGATTGGACTGAACCTGAACGCCGATCGGTGTCCGACAGCCGCCGCGGCGGACCGCCTCCCCGTATTCGCGCCACGTGATTTCATACACGCCGGCGCGGGCAAACCCGCGGGCCGAGGCACCGGGTATCTCTGCCATCAGCGGGACGACCGGTTCGCCAGCTCCGTCCCCCGCCCTCGCAGCGCTGGGGCCGAAGGCGACGCAGGCTAGTGCCAGGCAAACGGCCAGAGCCTTATGCGCGCGGCGCACGGACATCACTGGATCCGCCCCGGCCACAAGGACTCACACCACCCCGAAGTTCCCGCTGTCGATGCCCTCGGCATCAAGATCGACCACCTCGCCCCG
>DATDLP010000488.1:0-4009 GCA_036519255.1 Croceibacterium sp. | reverse complement strand
GGGTCGGGGGGCGATCTGATGAAATCACGCGCAACTTTCGTGCTGCTATTGGCCGGATTTCTCGGTGGCTCTGCCGGGTCGATCGAGTTCGCAGCGGCGCAGGACAACCCGATCTGCGAGGCCGTCACCGATGCGGCGATGGAAAAGACGTTCGAAGCGGTGCTCGAAGCGACCGGCGCACCCGAAAGCACGCTGTCTATCGGCCAGAACGTGTTCGATGCCTGGAAGATATACCTGACCAGCCCGAGCGAGGAACGGCTCAACAACACCGCGCTGTCGCTGACCAAGAGCGCGATGTCGGCGCTGGTTCCCGGCGCGGGCGTGGCGATCGAAGCATCTGAAGGGTACATCGGCGGCGTCAAGGCGACGATCGACGAGGCCGAGAAGCTGCGGATGCAGAACTTCGTCTGCGGCGGCTCCGACATCTTCGATCTGCCGAACAACAATTTCTGGGAGATGCGCGGAGTCCAGGCGATCGCGCCGGGATTGACGTGCGAGAACTTCGGCGAACGATTCATCAGCTACGATCAGCTGACCCGGCTGAAGGCGCTGTGGGAAGGCGAGCACAGCCGGCGCGTGAAGGCCTTCCAGACCGACTCGCTGGAGACGCGCGACCGGCTCGGCCAGGCATGGCACGTGCTCCAGCAGCAGTGGACCGCGAAGTGGGCCGAGGGCGAGTATCGCCGAATCCGCGCCGAGCTGTATCGCCGCGCGACTAGCCAAAGCCAGCAATGCGCCGCGCCGGCACCGGTGACGGCACAACCGGCGCCTGCTCCGGGCCAGATCGTCGACGTCTATGCCAACTCGGAGAGCCGGATCACCGTCGTGCGCAGCATGTCCGGAATCACGGCGACCGAGGAATGGGCGACCGGCGGGCGCGCCGGGACCAATCGCTGGACCAACTGCGTGATCACCCACGTGCTGACCTGCAACTGGATCGGCGACTATCGCAACGACCCCGACAAGACCGCGGTACGCAGCGGGACGTTGACCGCGCAGCTCAACGGCAACGTGCTGACGGGAACCTATCTCGAGAACGCGCCGCAGTTTTCCTGGCGAGTCCAGCCCTATGACTCGGCGATGCGCGCCGGCGCGCAATGGCCGATCAACCACACCAAGGTCGAGACGCCCTAGAATTCAGATCCGATCAGCCTTGCGCGGGGCTCCTGAATCGGAACAAACAAGAAACATATTTCCTACAGGGCCGCGATCTGCCAGGCTCACGCCGATTCTTTGACATCGTCGATATGAGCGATTCGCGCTGCGGAAGCCAAAAAGAAGGCACGCAAGGGCCCACTTCGCTCGCGCAAGTGGGCCCTTGTGGCCTTGGTCCAACCATATGGAAAGCCACGTCATTCATGGCCACTCGGTTGGCACACCCTGTGCCTTGTGGGCCCAAAGTGGGCCCTCTCGTGTGCCTCCTTGAGCATACAATTCGACCTGATCGAATCCAGGTTGGCGACGACCGAACCGCGACGCCCCGCGATGCCGGATCAGCGTATGCTGCTCACGCAACCGACGTAATCGGTCTCGTTCATGGCGCTGAGCGCGCAGGCGAAGTACGGCCAGCTCGCGGGTCCGCCGGGGATCTGGTGGCCGGGGTTGTAGTTCGCGGTGAAGGTCGCGCGCGCGCTGCCCGGCTTCGAGCGGATCTCGCGGGCGATCTGTCCGAGGTGCGCTGCGGTATACCCGCCGGACCCGTAGCCCTGCGAGAAGGTGTACAGCGCGCTCCAGTTTGCGGTGAGCAGCGTGATCCCCGCGCCCGAATTGGCGAGATAGTGGACGGTGTAGTCGAGTGTCCGGGCGCTGGCTGTGTCGTATGTGGCGACGGTGAAGGCGGGCTTGTTGCCGTTGTAGGTCGTCACCGAGGGTGCCATCCGGATCGCCAGGTACGGCCTGCCGCCGGCGGACAGGACGCGGAATTCGTCCATGTGGGTGTGCCCGGCGAAGCCGCCGTCGAGCTTGCGGCGGTATTTTGCCGTGGCGGCCTCGAACGCCGTTTCCCAGCCGGCGATGCCGCACCACATCGTCGCGGCACCCTGGCCGCTGGGCGCATGGTTGTGGCCCGAATAGCCGTCCATTCCGGGAGGGATGTGCATCAGCAACGTCACTTGGTTGGCCGTGCTCGCCAGCGCCTGCTCGAAGTAGCGCTGCTGGTCCGATCCGGCGGAGGTTACGGCGCAGCCGCCCGGAGCGAAGTCGGGGTATTTGACCGACCAGAACACGCTCAGCACGAGGAAGTCGTGTCCGGCCACCGTCGGGTGCGGGATCGTGTAGTAGCCGCCATGAGCGAAGCTCTGCTGCGCGGCGAGGTTGCCCGCGAGCCCGGGCATCGTCGGGGCCAGCGCGGCGAGGAACTTTCCGTCGAGGTCGAGCCCATAGTCGCCGATGCCCGAATCGTTGTTGCCCAGCCCGGCGACGATCGGCACGCCGGGGAATTGCTGCGCGACCATCCGGTTGACGAACTGGACGGTCTTGGCGGCGAATGCGCCCGCGTCGGTCACCCCGCCGGACTTCTCGACGTTGTCGATGAAGTCGTGCGCGAGATAGTCGCCAGTGAACAGGATGTAGTCGAACGGCCCCTGCTTCGCCGCCTCGTCGAGCGTCGACTTGAGCAGGTAGTAGTCGGTGTCGCTTTGGCTGCGCCATGTCAGCGTGCCGTCGCCGGCCTTGGACAGGATCGCTTCCCACTGGTCGACCGCCGCCGCGTCGAGCTGCTGCGCCAGCTGGCGCTGCCCGGCCGAGCCTTGCGGCAGCGAGAACGGGTCGAGATGGATGTCGCTGAGGTGGAGATAGGTCCCGTGCAGCGCGGGTGCTGCGGCGGCCGGAGCATCAGCGGCGTGGGCAGTCGCACCGAGGCTCGAAAGAAGCAGGACGACGAAACAGATGATGTGGCGCATGGCGATCCCCCCGATCGACCCTGGGAACTATACCCGTTCGCCGAACGAGGGCCAAGCGCCGTGGGCTCAGGCTATTGCGAGAAGACCCATTTCATGATCCGCGGAACTGTTTCTTTTCGATAATTCAAACACGGCCTTGGCAATTTCCAGCTGCTCTATTCCTTCGGCCCAGCTGCGGGCGCAACCGCTCGCCAGGCCGCGTCGAGCCGCCCGGTGGCTTGCCCCGTTGCGACGTGCTCGCGAAGCACCAGCCCGCGCAGCCGGATGGTCTTGCCGCGGAGGAACCGGCTCTCGATGCGATAGGGCACGTCGTAGATCGCCCGCTCGAGCCGGTCGCCGTCCTCGCCGGTGCAGCGGCTTTCGATCAGGACCGGCAGGCGGCCCTGGTCGGCTTTTGCCGCAGCGGCCGCTTCGAGCAGCGGTTCGCTGAACCAGTCTGCGTCGATGCGATGCTCGAGTGCCGTACTCTGCGACGGCACGCCGAGCGCGGTCGGAAAGCTGATGTCGGTGCTTTGCAAGGCGCAGGCGACGCCCCTGAAGGTCAGGACGTCGCCATCGGCATCGGTCGCCACCAGGCCGACGTGGCTGCGCTGTTCGACCGCGCTGCGCTGCGCCGCGGCCTGATCCGCCTGGCGCTGCGCCTCGTCGTCGCGCCGCCCGGACCATCCGAGATAAAGCGACAGCGCAGCGATGATCAGCCCGGCGACAGCGACGATCTCGCCGACGTTGATCCATCGTCGGCGGATCGCGCGGCGTTCGGCCTGCTCGGACGGCTCCTCGGTCAGAACTCACCCAGGACCTGGAGACGCCGCGGCGCGACCGATTGCCAGCTGCGCCGCAGCCACTCGGCGATGCCGTCCCAGTCGTTGTTGCCGAGGTCGAGACGGATGCCGATCCAGCCGTCGCCGAAGTAGGCCGGGCGGTAGTAGCGGTCCTCGTCCATGTCGATCAGCTGCGCCTGCTCGTCGGGTCCGCTGATCTTGACCAGCAGGCTGGTCTTGCCGTCGCCGTGGTGGTCGAGGCTGACGTAGGCGAACTTCTTGCCCTTCGCGATGCCGAAGCAGGGCATGCCGTGCGAGCTGACCTCGTCGACCTCGGGCAGCGCCAGC
>DATDLP010000487.1:0-7843 GCA_036519255.1 Croceibacterium sp. | reverse complement strand
GCGCATGAGGCCAAGGCCGAGCCGGTCCGCGAGACCACGGCAGGCTAGACATCGGCCCCGAGGGGCTCCAAGGCACGGCAATGCTGGACATCGGACCGAGCGAACTGCTGCTCATCGTGATCGTGGCGGTGATCGCCATCGGTCCGAAGGAGCTGCCTGCCGCGCTGCGCACTGCGGGCAAGTGGATCGGCCAGATGCGCCGCATGTCGGCCCATTTCCGCAACGGGTTCGACGCGATGGTGCGCGAGGCGGAGATGGAGGAGCTCGAGAAGAAATGGGCCGCGCAGAACGCCAAGATTATGCGCGAGCACCCGGCAGACGCGCCTCCTGAGCCGGAGCCGACGGGAGCCTATCCCGTGCCTCCCTCTCTTCCGGTGCAGCCAGCCGAACCGCCCCCGGCGGCAGCCGAGGCGCGCGTCGTGACCTCCGACAGCGCCGACGAATACCGCGACATGCCGGTTTCCGGCGAGAAGCCGCAGGCGTAGGAGCGGCCGGTGCTCAAGATCAGGGACATCGACCAGACGCAGGCCCCGCTGCTCGATCATCTGGTCGAGTTGCGCACCCGGCTCGTGCGCTGCGTGATCGCGCTCGCGCTGGCGTTCGCGGTGTGTTTCTACTTCGCCGAAGATATCTTCGCGGTGCTGGTGCGCCCGCTCGCCGGCGCCTTCCCCGAGGGAAGCGATCCCAAGCTGGTCTACACCCAACTGTTCGAAGCGTTCTTCGTCGAGATCAAGGTCGCGCTGTTTGCGGCGTTCTTCGTGACCTTCCCGATCATCGCCAACCAGCTGTGGGCCTTCGTGGCGCCAGGGCTCTACGCCAAGGAGAAGCAGGCCTTCCTGCCGTTCCTGCTGGCGACCCCTGTGCTGTTCATCGCCGGGGCCTCGCTCGCCTACTTCGTGGTCATGCCCACGGCCTTCAAGTGGCTGCTCGGCTTCCAGGGCGAGGTGGCCGGCGTGAGCCAGGAAGCGCTGCCGGCGATGGGCGGCTATCTCGATCTGGTCATGCGCTTCATCCTCGCGTTCGGGATCAGCTTCCTGCTCCCGGTGCTGATGCTGCTGCTCAACCGCGCAGGGCTGGTCACGCGCGAGCAGTTCACCACCTCCCGCCGCTTCGTGATCGTCGGCATCTTCGTCGTCGCCGCGATCGCCACGCCGCCCGACGTGGTCTCGCAGCTGATTCTCGCGATTCCGCTGATGGCGCTGTTCGAAGGCTCGCTGCTGCTCATGCCGCGAACGAAGAAGGATGAGGAGAGGCCTGCGGAAGCTTCGTCAGCGTCCGCCGAAGCGGCCAGTGGAAGCGAGCCCGCGCCAACTCCGCCGGCCCCCTGACCGCTCACCCGGTTACCGCTCGACCCTTCGCAAGTTCGCGAAAGCGGGGACGGTCAGGCGTTCGCGGTACACCGCGCTCGCTCCTCTACCGCCCCGGCGCGTCCGCCGGTCGCTCGTTCCGCTCGCCGTCAACGTCGTAGATCTTCTCCCCGCCGATCCACGTCTCGAGCACGCGAATGCGGCGCAAGTCGGCCGGGCTCGACATCAGCGGGTCCGCATCGAGCACGAGGAAGTCGGCCCGCTCGCCCGGAACCAGCCGGCCGAACTTGCCGTCGGCGAACCCGGCATAGGCTGCGCCCGCGGTGTAGGCGGCCAGCGCCTCCTCGCGGGTCACGGTCTCGAGCGGGTGCCAGCCGCCGAACGGCTCGCCCTTCTCGTCCTCGCGGCTGGTCGCCACCGCCATCCCGGCGAACGGGTCGGGCGCCTCGACCGGCGCGTCCGAGCCGAACGCCAGCGGCGCGCCGGCCGCGTGGATCGAGCGCCACGCGTAAGCGCCGTCGAGCCGGTCGGGCCCGAGCCGCGCCTCGGCCATCAGCCGGTCCGAGGTCTGGTGCACCGGCTGCATCGAGGCGATCGTGCCGAACCGGCCGAAGCGCGCGATGTCCGCCGGGTCGACGATCTGCGCGTGCTCGATGCGCCAGCGGCGGTCGCCGGTGTAGTCGCCCGAGAGCTCCTCGATCGCGTCGAGCGCCTCGGCGTTGGCCGCGTCGCCGATCGCGTGGATCGCAACCTGGTAGTCCTCCATCGCCGCGCGGCTCATGTTGTTCCGCAGCTGGGTGCCGTTCATCAGCATAAGCCCGCGATTGGCCGGATCGTCGGCATACGGCGCCTTGAGCAGCGCGCCGCGCGAGCCGAGCGCGCCGTCGAGGTAGAGCTTGATGCCGTTGAGCCGCAGCTTGTCCTGGTACAGCCACTGCGTCGGGCCGCTGCCGCCGATCAGCGTCATTTCGGGCACGCTCGCGGCATAGGCCATGATGCGGATGCGCAGCCGCCCGGCGTCGCCCGCGCGGCGGAAGGTCATCCAGTCCTCGATGCTGGTGCCCATGTCGGCGACCGCGGTTACCCCGCGGCGGATCAGCAGCTCCTGCGCCTCGTACAGCGCGATGTCGCGATCGCTCGCACGCGCCGGCGGGACTTTCGAGCCGACCAGCTCCATCGCCGCGTCGATCAGCACGCCTGCGGGCTGGCGGCCGCCGGCGATCCGCTCGATCCGCCCGCCCGCCGGGTCGGCGGTTGCGGCAGTGACCCCGGCGGTGCTCAGCGCCACGGTGTTGGCCCAGCCGGCATGGCCGTCGACCCGCTCGAGCCACACCGGCCGGTCGCCGACCACCGCGTCGAGCTCGGCCGCGGTCGGAAAGCGGCCGAGACCCCACAGCTCCTGGTTCCATCCACGCCCAACGATCCACGGTCGCTCGGGATTGGCCACGGCATAAGCGGCGAGCCGCGACAGCGCCTCGTCGAGCGAGCGCGTGCCGGACAGGTCGAGCGAGAGCTCGCCGAGGCCGAGCGCCATCACGTGAGCATGGGCATCGATCATCCCCGGCACGACGGTGCGCCCGCGACCGTTCTCGCGGAAATCTGCGCGCGGGGGATCTTCGCCGCGGGCATAGACCTGGACGATGCGGCCCTGCTCGTCGATCGTCATGGCCCTGAAGCGCGTGACCTTGCCGTCGCGGTCGACCGAGATGCCGTTGACGTTGTCGATCAGCGTGTCGGCGAGCAACGGGGCAGGGACGACCAAAGCGAAGAGGGCGGCCGAGATCAGACCGGTGCGCAGGTGCTGGCGTCGTGCAAGTTTGTTTCGCGCGAAGACACTGTCAAACTGCACGCTCGTCGGCAGCGTGTCATGGATTGAAGGCGGCTGCGCCCCGGGTGCACCATTTTCGCGCCTTCGCGGCTTCGCGAGAAACGCCTGCACCACGCCCGCGGCTTCGCGCCACCGCGCGATCCCGGCGCTCACGCCGAGACCTCCGGCAGATGCCGCACCAGCGCGCTCGTATCCTGCCGTCCGCCGCCCATCGCCTGCACTTCGGCGTAGAAGCGGTCGACCAGCGCGGTCACCGGCAGCTCCTGTCCACGCGCGCGCGCCTCGGCGAGCGCGATCGCCAGGTCCTTGCGCATCCAGTCGAGCGCGAAGCCGAAATCGAACTCGCCCTTGGTCATAGTGCTCCAGCGGTTGTTCATCTGCCAGCTTTGCGCCGCGCCGCCCGAGATCGCCTCGAGCACCTTGTCGACGTTGAGACCGGCGGCTTGCGCGAAGCGCACGCCTTCGGACAGCCCCGCCAGCACCCCGGCGATGCAGATCTGATTGACCGCCTTGCACGCCTGTCCAGCGCCCGCCTCGCCGACGTGGACGATCCGCGCCGCATACGCTTCGAGCACCGGCCGGGCAGCGGCCATCGCTTCGGACGAGCCACCGCACATGATTGCGAGCGCGCCGTTCTCCGCGCCGGCCTGCCCGCCGGAGACCGGGGCGTCGAGCGTGAGCACGCCGCGGCTCGCCGCCGCCTCGGCGATCCGCCGCGCGATGGCAGGCGAAACCGTCGTGTGGTCGACGTAAAGCGAGCCCGGCGACATCGCCGCGAGGGCGCCGGTTTCGCCAAGGACCACCTCGGCGAGGTCGTCGTCATTGCCGACGCAGGTCAGCACCACGTCCTGCCCACGCACCGCCTCGGCCGCGGGCGTGACGGTCCCCACGTCGAGGCCAGCGTGCCGGCCGAGCCAGTCGCCGGTGCGGCTGGAGGTGCGGTTCCACACGGTGACCTTGTGGCCGGCACGGGCGAGGTGGCCGGCCATCGGCCCGCCCATCACGCCGAGGCCCAGGAACGCAATCTTCAAGGCGATACGCTTGCGGTCTGTCATCGCGGCCCCAAGTGCCGTCTTCGGCGGCGCAAGGCAATCTTTGCCGGGCGGGATTTCCCTTGGCAGGCAATTTCGGTTACGGCCCCCCGCCTATGGACGGGACGGACATTCTCGAGGCGAAGCTCGACATCGCCGACGTACGCGCTGCGGCCGGGCGGATCGCCGGCGCGGTGGTGCGCACGCCGACGATGTACAGCAAGACGCTGTCGGCGATCACCGGCGCCGAGATCTGGCTCAAGTTCGAGAACCAGCAGTTCACCGCCGCCTACAAGGAGCGCGGCGCGCTCAACGCGCTGCTGCTGATGGACGAGGAGGCGCGCAGCCGCGGGGTGATCGCTGCCTCGGCGGGCAATCACGCGCAGGGCCTGTCGTACCACGGCACGCGGCTGGGCGTGCCGGTGACGATCGTCATGCCGCGCACCACGCCGACGGTGAAGGTGCTGCAAACCGAGGCGGTTGGCGGCAAGGTCGTGCTCGAGGGCGAGACCTTCGACGAAGCTTACGAGTACGCGCGCAGCATGGAGCGCCAGCTCGGGCTGACCTTCGTCCATCCGTTCGACGATCCCGACGTGGCCGCGGGGCAGGGCACCGTGGCGCTCGAGCTGCTCGAGGACGCGCCCGGGATCGAGACGCTGGTGATCCCGATCGGCGGCGGCGGGCTGATCTCGGGCATGGGTACCGTGGCCAAGGCGCAGACCCCGCCGATCGAGGTGATCGGCGTCCAGCCGCAACTGTTCCCCTCGATGTACGGCCGAATCAAGGGTGAGGCGCTGCCGTGCGGCGGCGACACGCTGGCCGAAGGCGTCGCGGTCAAGGAGCCGGGTGCGTTCACCTCGCGCGTGGTCGAGCGCGTGGTCGACGATATCCTGCTGGTCGGCGAGTCCGACCTCGAGGCGGCGGTCGCGCTGTTGCTGCAGATCGAGAAGACCGTGGTCGAGGGTGCCGGCGCGGCCGGACTCGCCGCGGTGATGACCCACCGCGAGCGGTTTGCCGGCAAGGCGGTCGGCCTGGTCCTCACCGGCGGCAACATCGACACGCGCCTGCTCGCCAACGTGCTGCTGCGCGATCTCGCCCGCTCGGGCCGCCTCGCACGGCTCCGGATATCGCTGCAGGACCGCCCCGGGGCGCTGCTCAAGGTGATGCAGGAGTTCGAGGCCCATGCGATCAACATCCTCGAAATCTTCCACCAGCGGATCTTCACAGACCTGCCGGCCAAGGGCCTCGTCACCGACATCGAATGCGAGGCGCGCGACCGCGCGCAGCTCGACAAGCTCGTCGCCGCGCTGCGCGCCAAGGGCTATTCGGTCAGCCAGGTGGAACTGAATTAGCTCTGGCGCGCTTTCTGTACCGGTTCGGGGCGAATTAACGTTTCGGCGGTGGGATTGTGGAAATTAGCTCTGCCATCCAACGAATTTGTGGTTAATAGAGTTTCCAGCGGGGGGCTTACGGATCACACTCCGGGGGTATCGCCCGACTGACTTCGACCCTGTGATGAGGACCGCCTGCGACGTGACGGCTCCGGTTCGCTTTCCCCGCTTCTTCGTCACGAGCCCCGCGCCGTGCCCGTATCTGCCGGGGAAGACCGAGCGCAAGGTGTTCACCGAGCTCAAGGGGCCGCACGCCGAGTCGCTCAACGACGCGCTCGGACGGATCGGCTTTCGCCGCAGCCAGACCGTCGCTTACCGTCCGAGCTGCCTCGATTGCCGCGCCTGCGTTTCCGTGCGGGTGGCGGCGCAGGAGTTCCAGCCCTCGTCCGAGCAGCGCCGCAACCTGCGCCGCAACGGCGACCTCGTGGTTACCGAATGCCGCCCCTGGGCCACCGCCGAACAGTTCGAGCTGCTGCAGCGCTATCTCGGCAAGCGCCACCCCGGTGGGGGCATGGCGGCGATGGACGAGATCGATTACGCCGACATGGTGGAACACACCGCCGTTTCGAGCTTTGTGCTTGAATACAGGGAACCCTCGGCGAACGGGGAACCGGGCCGCCTCGTTGGCGCCTGCCTCACCGATCGCCAGGGTGACGGGTTGTCGATGATCTACAGTTTCTACGACCCGGAACATGAGGCGCGGACGGGGCTTGGGAACTTCATCATCCTCGACCACATCAGGCGCGCCGCGGCCGCCCACCTGCCATTCGTCTATCTCGGCTACTGGGTCGAGGGATCTCCGCGGATGCAGTACAAGATCCGCTATCGCCCGCTCGAGCGGCTCGGCCCCGCCGGCTGGCAACGCATCTCAGAAGGCGAGCAATCCTCTCTCATCTCCGCCGTGTCGGCTGCCCGGCGCGACGATACCGTGCTCGTCGACGGGTGCAGCAAGGATGGCACCCCCGGCGGGCAGCAGCAGTACAAGCTCGTCTAGGCGGGCACTGTCCGGCTTTCGCAGCTCGCTTGCGGCGCTGGCGGCCACGTCGCTGGTCTGCTCGCCGCTGGCCGCGCAGAACGCCCCTGAGCCGACTCTCGAGGAGCTGATCCCCGACGCGGCGGTGACCGATCCCGAGGCATGGGCGCAACAGGGCGTTCCGCCTGAGGAGGCGGCTGCGGCCGAGCAGGCTGTCGAGGAGCTTGCTCCGGACTCGCCGCTCGCCGAGACGCCGGAGATCGACATCCCCTGGCCCGAGCAGGTCGAATTGCCCCAGCTCGCCCCGCTCGAACCCGAGGAGGACATCCAGTTCGCCGAGTTCGACCTCGAGCTGCCGCGGGTCGAGATGGGCGGCGAGGAGCGCATCTCCGACGAACTGGTGCTGGTGTTCCCGAGCGACCGCGCGCTGTTCCCGCACCACGACGAATTCCTCGATCGCTTCAAGGCGCTATCGACGATCGAAGAGCTCGACGACGATGACAACGCCGCGCGGCTCGCCGCCCAGGCGCGCGCCGACGAGGAACTGCTGCGACGCCTGCTGCGCATCTACGGCTACTACGATGCGCTGGTGTTCCGCTCGGTCGGCGGGATCGAGCCGGGCGAGGAAACCGTGGCCGAGGGCGCCGACGAGGGCCAGCCGACGGTGCGCTTCGACATCATTCCCGGCACACAGTACCGCTTCGGCGCGATCGAGCTCGGCGATCTCGCGGCGGCCGTGGCCGACTATCGCAAGCTGCGCGACAGCTTCCAGATCGTCACCGGCGACCCGCTGCTGGCGGACAAGATCGTCGAGGAGCGCTACGACCTCGACACCACGCTCGGCGAAAGCGGCTATCCGTTCGCAGCGATCTCCGAGCCCGAGCTGCTGGTCGATCACGCGCGGGTCGAGGGCGACTTGACGATGCAGGTCACCCCGGGCGGGAAGTACAACTTCGGAACCGTGACCAGCAACATGCCCGAGTTCCTCTCGGGCGAGCACCTGGCCGATATCGCGCGATTCGATTCGGGCGACCTCTATCAGCGCAGCCTCGAGCTCGACTTGCGCCGCGCGATCCTCGCCACCGGGCTCGTCAGCACCGTCACGCTGACGCCGAAGGCCGTCGCCGAACCGACGGCAGCCGGGCCCGGCACGGTCGACATCGCCGTGGCGATGACCCCGGCCAAGCTGCGCACGCTCGCAGGCGCGATCGGCTACGGCACCGGCGAGGGCTTCAAGGTCGAGGGCAGCTGGGAGCACCGCAACCTGTTCCCGCCCGAGGGCCTGCTGCGCGTGCGCGGGATCCTCGGCACCG